>NZ_JSYC01000045.1:0-40269 GCF_054823965.1 Gordonia sp. GN26
TCGTGGCTCGCTTCGCTCGCACCTCAGGGAACGGGTAAGCACCTTCGCCCCTGGGAGCGAGGTGGGTACCTCCCCCGACAACCGGCAGACTTCAGCCCGACAGGCAGACTTCGATCGACGTCTGGCAGTCGAGTTGAGGTTCGCCGGTCAGGCGTCGCCTGCGAGCGCCGGTTCCAGTTCCACCAGCTGCGCACCGCCGACGTCCGGCGGGAGTTGGTGCGTGACGACCACGACGATGCGATCGGGTCCGAAGAGGTCGTCCTCGACGCCGAGGAGGCGTCGGAGGAGGGCGTCGGCGTCGTCGGCGGAGAGGTGTTCGGTCGGCTCGTCGAGCAGGACCATCGGTGCGGGGTGGAGCAGTGCGCGAGCGAGGAGCAGGCGTCGGCGCTCGCCGCCGCTGACGGCGTCGGCTCCGCCGGTCAGGGTGGTGTCCAGACCGTCGGGCAGCCGTGCGGCCCAGCCGTCGAGGCCGACCGTCGTCAGCGCCGCGAGGATCTCGTCGTCGGTGGCGTCACCGCGCGCGACGCGCATGTTCTCGCGGACCGACGTCGAGAAGAGATGCGCTTCTTCGGCGAAATAGCAACCGGCCGAGCGAAGGTCGACGGGGGCACGGCTCGACACGTCGACGCAGGTGACGTCCCCGCCGACGGGATCGAGCAGTCCGGCGAGGGTCAGCAGAAGCGTGGATTTGCCGACGCCGCTGGGGCCGACGACCGCCAGCCGCGATCCCGGCCGCAGGTCGAGGTTCAGACCGTCCACAGGACCGAGGATGTTCCGCTCCCCGCGGCCCCACCGCAGTCCGTCGGTCGACACCTCGACCATGCCGCGGTGGACCGCCACGTCCGCACCGGACGGCTCGGTGCTGTCCGCGGCGCGTGCACCGTCGACGAGAGCCATGACCCGTGCGGCGCTCTGACGACTCCGCTCGATCTGCAATCCGGCCTCGGTCAGCGGCGCGGTCGACTCGAAGGCCGACAGCGGCAGCAGGATCAACACGCCGAGGATCATCGGCGTGAGCCCCTCACCGGAGGCGATCCCGGCGATCGAACCGGTTGTCTGCGAGGCCAGCTGGATCGCGATGACGCAGGCCGCGACCAGCGACGCACCCATCGCGAGAGGGGTGGCCGCGGCGGCTGCCGCCTCGAGCCGACGACCCCGATCGGTGGCCGCGAGGTGCCGACGGTCGGCGTCCGCGGCGGTCTCGAGCAGTTCCTCACGCCGACGCGCGACAACGAGTTCCGAAGCGTGCCACAGAGTGGTCGTCGTGGCCTCGGCGGATTCGGTGGCCGCCCGCGCACCGTCGCGGAGGGTCGAGGCACCACCTCGTGCCGCGAGCCACGGGGCGAGGCCACCACTGATGATGAGTGCGACGGCGAGCACTGCGGCGGCGGGCAGCGAGACCAGTGCCATCACGACGACCGCGGCGACCGCCGTCGTCACGCCCACACCGATGGGGATCAGGCCGCGGATGAGAGCGTTGCCGATCTCGTCGATGTCATCGCCGGTGCGGGTCAACAGGTCTCCGCGCCGGAGGGTCACCGAGTAGGCCGGTGAGCCGGTCGCGAGCGCTGTGTAGACCCGTTCGCGGGCTGTCGTCATCGCGCGCAAGGCCAGGTCGTGGGTGGCGAGACGTTCGAGGTAGCGAAACAGGCCGCGCGAGATACCGAGAGCGCGCACGGCGGTGATCGCAACCGACAGGTACAGCACCGGCGGCATCTGCCAGGCCCGGGTGATCAGCCACGCCGACAAGGCCGCGAGGCCGAGCGCCGACAGCGAACCGCCGACGCCGAGCAGCAGGGCCTTGGCCACCGCACCCCGGCGCAGGCCGAGAAAACCGAGCGCCCGGATCAGTGGGTCGTCGCGCATGGCACACCTCCGTCGAATTCGACCACCTGGTCGGCGAATTCACGCGCGATCCCCCGGTGGGCCACCACGATGACCGTGTCACCGGCGCGTGCACGGTCGCGGAGCACGGTGAGAACTGCACGTTCGGATGCCTCGTCGAGGTGAGCGGTCGGCTCGTCGAGCAGCAGCAACGGGGCCGGCGACGCGAGCACTCGCGTGAGTGCGAGCCGCTGCCGCTGGCCGGCGGAGAGCCCCACGCCGCCCGCACCGAGCCGCGTGTCGAGACGCTTGGGCAGTTCGAGCACGACGGAGTCGAATCCGCTGGCCGTCGCCGCACGGTCGGCGGCGTCGCGGTCGAGCGCGCCGAAGAGCTCCACGTTCTCGCCGACCGTGCCCGGCACGACGACCGGCTGCTGCGGCAGCCAGGCGATCTGTTCGTGCAGGGACTCGGGATCGGCGTGGGTGACCGGGATGGACCCGATGAGCACCGAACCGTCGTCGGGGGCCAGCAGACCCATGATCGCGGCCAGGGTCGTGGATTTCCCCGAACCGTTCGGCCCGGTGAACAGCGTGAGCGACCCGGGCCGGATCGTCGCGTGCAGGGACTCCGGGGCCCAGCCGTCACGGCCGTGCACCCCGAGATCGAGGATGGTGATCGGCGCGCCCGCGACGGTGACGCCGCGGCCACCGCCGACCGGCATCGGCGCGGCGTTCTCGGCAGAGTCGATCAGCTCGAAGACCTCGCCGGCAGCGGTCACGCCATCGGCGGAGTTGTGGAACTGTGCGCCGACACGTCGGAGCGGCAGATAGGCCTCGGGTGCCAGGATCAACGCGAAAACACCCGCGTAAAGCGACATCTCACCGAAGACCAGACGCAGACCGATACCCACCGCGACCAGGGCGACGCACAGGGTCGCGAGCAGCTCGAGGACGGCCCCGGACAGGAACGCCACCCGCAGCGAGCTCATCGTGGAACGCCGGTGGGCCTCACCGAGTTCGGCCACCTGGGCGGCCGGGGTCTCGGCGCGGTTCAGTGCCCGCAGCGTCGGCAGGCCGGCGATCAGATCCAACAGCTGCGCGGTCAGCCTGCTCATCGTCGCCAGCTTGCGGGTGGTGCGATCCCGGGTCATGAGCCCGACAAGAACCATGAAGATCGGGATGAGCGGCAATGTGATCAGGATGATCAGCGCAGAGGGCCAGTCGGCGAAGGCGATCACCACGGTCACCGTCGGCGTGAGGATCACCGCGCTCACGAGCGCCGGCAGGAACCCGGACAGATACGGCCCCAACGCATCCAGTCCCCGCAGCAGCACGGTCGCCGCGTGCTCACGCAGCGTCAGCAGCGTTCGCGGCGACGTCCGACGCGGATCGGTCAGCACGTCGAGTGCCTCCGACCTCAGTTCCGCGATTGCCTGCTCCGCTGCACGGTGCGCATACCGATCGTGCCCGTAGGCCATCGCGGCGCGGGCCGCCATCGCGACGGCGAGGACGACCAGGTGCACCCACTGCGCGTCGAAGGACCGCTCCTCCGGGAAGACGATCAGCTCCGACAGGATCGAGGCGGCCATACCCGCGGCCACGATGATCGCGATCACCTGCGCGACGGCGAACGCCGCCGTGACCGCGACATAGCGTCGGGTCGTCGGTGAGTACCGCAGCAGCCGCGGGTCGACCGGGGGCGTCACTTGCTCGACACGCGCAACGAGGGCAGGCCGTGATGGTCCGGGATGTTCCCGACCGACAGGCGCTTACGGAACACCCAGTAACTCCACGCCTGGTAACCGATCACCACCGGCGTGATGAACAGCGCCGCCCACGTCATCACCGTCAGCGTGTAGTCGCTCGACGACGTGTTGTCGATGGTCAGGTTCCAGTCCGGGTTCAGGGTCGAGGGCAGCGCGTTCGGGAACAGCACCGCGAACAGGGTGGCCACCGTCCCGGCGATCGCGATCGAGGTGAACAGGAACGCCCACCCCTCCCGACGCACCTGCGTCGCGACGAGCATGCCCACCGCGGCGACCGCGGCGATCAGCACCGGGATCCAGGTCCAACCGTTGCCGTACGCGAACTGCGTCCACAGCAGGAACGCGGCGGCGACGACGAGCGTCGGCCACGCCAGCCGGGAGGCGTAGCGGGCCGAATCCTCCTGCAGCACACCGGAGGTCTTCAGCGACAGGAACACCGCACCGTGGGTGAGGAACGCCAGCAGGGTCGTCGCTCCGCCGAGCAGCGCGTACGGGTTCAGCAGGTTGAAGAACCCGCCGGTGTACTGGGCGTCGGCGTCGATCGGCAGGCCCCGCACCACGTTCGCGAAGGCGACGCCCCACAGGATCGCGGGAATCCACGACCCCAGGCCGATGCCGACGTCGCACCACTTTCGCCACTGCGGATCGTTGATCTTGCCCCGCCACTCGATGGCGCACACGCGGGTGATGAGGCCGATCAGGATGAGGAACAGCGGCAGGTAGAAGGCGGTGAACATCGTTGCGTACCAACCGCCGAACGCCGCGAAGAGCGCGCCACCCGCGGTGAGCAGCCAGACCTCGTTGCCGTCCCACACCGGTCCGATGGTGTTGAGCAGTGCGCGCCGACGCTTGTCCGGGTCGGCCTCGGGGTCGTCGGGGGCGACCTTGTCGTCGCCACCGGTGTGGCTCGACCCGAGGATCGGCATGAGCATGCCGACGCCGAAGTCGAAGCCCTCGAGGACGAAGTAGCCGACGAACAGCACGGCGATGATGAGGAACCAGAATTCCGGGAGTCCCATGTCACTCTCCTCAGTACGCGAACGAGAGCTGTTTGGGCTCATCGGAATCGGAGTCGGATTCGTCGTCACCGTGACCTGGCGGCCGCGAGTCGTAGCTCGCCGGTCCCTCGATCACGTAGCGGCGCTGCAGCATGAACCAGACGACACCGAGCGCGCCGTAGAGCAGCGTGAACCCGATCAGGGTGACGAGCACCGTCCCCGCGGTGTGGTTGGAGACGCCGTTCTGCACGAGCATGCTGATGCGCAGCGGATCGAGGTCGTCCTCCCAGTTGGGTGCGACGACCCACGGCTGTCGGCCCATCTCGGTGAAGATCCAGCCGGAGCTGTTGGCCAGGAACGGGGTCGGGATCATCAGCAAGGCGATGAAACCGAACCTCCTCGACTCGACGACCCGCTTGCGGCGCGTGTACCAGAGGCCCCCGAGGGCCACGACCACCGAACCGACCGCCCACGTGATCATCGCCCGGAAACCCCAGTAGGTGACGAACAGGTTGGGTGCGAAGTTCTGGTTGGCGGGCACGTTCGGGTTGTCGGCGAAGGCCTTTGTGTACTGTTCCTGCAGCTCCTCGACGCCCTGCAGGGTCGAATCGAAGGAGTGATCGGCCAGGAACGACAGCATCTTGGGGATCTCGATGATGTGATCGATGTTCTCGCAGTTGTTCTGACGTCCGACGGAGAGGACGGAGAAGCCGGGGCCGGTCTCGGTCTCGCAGAGCGATTCCGCCGAGGCCATCTTCATCGGCTGTTGCTTGAACATGATCTGCGCCTGGATGTCACCGGTGATGAACAGCGCGACACCGGAGACGAGCGTGACCCACAGCGCGAACCGGGTGACCGGCCGCCACAGGTCGCGCGCATCCTTGTCCAGATCCTCCGGGCCGGCGCCGACGTGGCTCGGCGATGTGCTCTCCGGGACACCACTGGTGTCACCGGTCTCGAGTGCTTCCCGCAACTTCTTGGCGCGCCACGTGTTCCGGGCCATCCACCAGATGCCGATGGCCGCGACGAAGGTGCCCGCGGTCAGGAATGCACCGGCGATCACGTGCGGGAAGGCGGCGAGTGTCGTGTTGTTGGTGATGACGGCGAAGAAGTCGTTCATGGCCGGGCGTCCACGGGTCTCGTCCCACTCGACGCCGACGGGATGCTGCATCCACGAGTTCGCGGCGATGATGAAGTACGCCGATGCGTTGACGCCGATGGCCGCCAACCAGATACACGCCAGGTGGACGCGCCGCGGCAGCCGGTCCCAGCCGAAGATCCAGAGTCCGATGAAGGTCGACTCCAGGAAGAAGGCGACCAGGCCCTCCAACGCCAGCGGAGCCCCGAAGACATCCGCGACGAAGCGGCTGTACTCGCTCCAGTTCATCCCGAACTGGAACTCCTGCACGATGCCGGTGGCCACGCCGAGCGCGAAGTTGATCAGGAAGAGCTTTCCGAAGAAGCGGGTCGCGCGCAGCCACTGCTCGTTGCCGGTGACGTGCCACACCGTCTGCATCACCGCGATCATCGGTGCGAGACCGATGGTCAGCGGCACCAGGATGAAGTGATAGACGGTTGTGATACCGAATTGCCATCTGGAGACGTCCAGAGCGTCCATGTATGCCTCGAATCAGGTCACCGGCTGAGCCGGCGGGTGCCGACGTCGCCTACTACTTTTAGTAGTAGGCCCTGGGCGCGACGTTACGCCTGGTCACCGCGCCTGTTCAAGCGCCAAAAGTCCCATCGAGCCACTGCCGCTGGTGCATTCGCTCTCACCCGCGATCACGTGTGACGCGGGCCCGGGATCATCGGTGAGTGACCGGGATCAATTGTCTTCCGCGGCGATGGCTCGGTCCACCAAATCGGAAAACCGGTCTGCGTCGGCCGGCACCGGCATGACGTACCGGTTGAGATGGGTGACCCGGGCCGCGAGCGTCACGCTGCTGACGAGCCAGACCGAGTCGGCCGCCACGAGGTCCTCCGGACGCAGGATCTCGACCTTGGTCTTCCAGCCCTCCGCAACGGCGAGATCGAAGACGGCCTGCGCGGTCGTCGAGGCGAGGATGCCGATCTCGGTCGGTGGGGTGACCAGCGTGTCCCCGTACACCGCGACCACCGTCGACCGCGGCCCCTCGAGCACCGCCCCCTCGCTGCTGACGAAGATGACGTCGTCGTAGCCCTCAGATGCGGCATGACGCAGCGCGGCCATGTTGGTGGCGTAGCTCAGCGTCTTCGCACCGAGGAGCTGCCAGGGCGCCTTGGCGGCCAGGTCAACGGAGAAGCCGCGCTCGAGGGTGACCACCGAGACGCCGTCGGCACGTGCGGAGGCGACGCGCTCGGGCACCCGCTCCACGGTCAGGTAGGCCGTCGGGGCGTATCCGTGTTCGCGCCCACGGGTGTAGACCAGACGCAGCAACGCCTCGTCCGACGTCCCGTGTTCGGCAGTCCACAGCTTGACCGCGTTCTCGACGGCCGCGCGCCACTCGTCGGGGTCCGGCGCCGGCAGCTCCATCGCGGTCGCGCTCCGGACGAGGCGTTCGAGGTGCAGGCGCACCCCGCGCGCCCGGCCGGCACGGACGAGGAGGGTCTCGAAGACGCCGTCGCCGCGTACCGCCGCGAGGTCGTCGGCGTGCAGGAACGGCGCATCGGCATCGTGTTGGGTGCCGTCGAGGGTGAGCAGGATCGAATCCGACATGGATAAGAGGCTCCCATGAGCCCCCGACCCCTGCTCCACACCCCTGGTGCGCGACCGACCCGTAGAATCGACCCGTGAGCCGTTCACCCATCCTGACCAGGCATTCCGAGGGCGGGGCAGTCCCCGGCCCCGGAGAGTTCCACTCATCGGAGACCCCGTGGCACTTCGGTGATCCACTCGGGGAACAGAGAGCCGCCGCCACCGGGGTCATCGTCGTCGACCGTTCCGACCGCGCCGTCATCGAGATCCCCGGCGAGGAGCGCCTGAGCTGGCTGCACACCATCTCGAGCCAGCACATCGCCGCACTCCCCGACCGCCGGAGCGCAGAAAACCTGTCTCTCGACGCCAACGGCCGCGTCGAGGATCACTTCGTCCAGACCGACATCGACGGCATCACCTGGGTCGACACCGAGGGTGCGCGCGGTGAGGCCCTCGCCGGGTTCCTTTCCAAGATGGTGTTCTGGGCCAAGGCGCAGCCGGCCCCGCGGACCGACATGAAGGTCCTCACCCTCGTCGGCCCCGGCGCGGTGACCGGACCGGTCGCCGAGCTGCTCGAGATCCCCGCCGACGCGGACGTCTACCAGGCGGGCAATCTGCCGGAGACGCACCATGAGGACGAGCCGCTGGGGTTCTGGCGACGGATGCCGCCACTCGGCGAGAACCGGGACCTGCCGGTAGTCGACCTCGTCCTCCCCGAGTTCGTCCTGCTTCGCTGGTGGGACGCGCTCGTCGAGGCCGGCGCCCAGATGGCCGGCAGCTGGGCGTACGACGCGCTGCGCGTCGCGGCCCGCCGTCCCCGCCTCGGCGCCGACACCGACGAACGGACGATTCCGCACGAGGTCGACTGGATCGGTGGACCGGCCGAGCAGGGCGCCGTCCATCTCGACAAGGGCTGCTACCGCGGCCAGGAGACGGTCGCCCGGGTCCACAACCTCGGCAAGTCGCCGCGACGCCTGGTGCTGCTGCATCTCGACGGGAGCTCGGATCAGCGGCCGACGACCGGCGATCCGGTCACCGCGGGAGGCCGCACCGTCGGCCGTCTCGGCACCGTCATCGACCACTACGAGTGGGGTCCCATCGCCCTTGCGCTCGTCAAGCGCAACATCGGTGCGGACGTCGAACTGACGATCGGGACCGAGGAGCCGGTGAGCGCACGCATCGACCCGGACTCCATCCGCGAGGACGATCGCGTCCAGGCCGGTCGCGCCGCTGTCGAACGGCTGCGGAGCGGCTCGGTCACCCCGGGTAGCTGACGCGTGGACACCGGAACAGTGCTGGCCGTCTGCGCGGCCGGCCGAGATGTCGTCCTCGACAAGATCGGACCCTCCGCGATCGACAAGCGACCGCTGTCCGGCCGTGCCGAGGTGCACGAGCTGGGTCTGGTCGCCGACCATCAACGCAACCGTAGGTATCACGGCGGCGTCGATCAGGCGGTGTACGCCTACGCCGAACCCGACGCGCAACGCTGGTCCGACGAACTCGGACGTGAGCTTCCTTACGGCTGGTTCGGCGAGAACCTGCGGATCGACGGGATCGACGTCACCGACGCCTTCGTGGGTGAGCGCTGGCAGGTCGGTGACGACGGGCTCCTCCTCGAGACCACCATCCCTCGCGTACCGTGCCGGACCTTCGCGGTCTGGGCGGATGAGCCCAGGTGGGTGAAGAGGTTCATGGACCAGGCCGATTTCGGTGCCTACCTGCGCGTTCTCCAACCGGGCACGGTAGCCGCGGGCGATTCGGTGACGGTGATCCACCGTCCCGACCATGGCGTCCGGGTCCGGCAACTGCTCGTCGACGCCGACCCCGAGTCGATCAGGACACTGCTCGCCGCCGACGATCTGCCGGTCAAGGTCCGTCGCGAGGCGCAGCGGATTCTGGGCAAGGTGGAGAGATCGGGCGGCGCGGCGAGGCAGGGCGCGGCACACAAGTCCTGAAGGCGCGCTAGACTGGGCAGCACGACAGAATTACTTCAAGAGAACGGGGCCGCCAAATCGTTGGCCGCCCCGTCATTTTGCGAGGGGGTCCCGTATGGGCCGCGGCCGGGCAAAGGCAAAGCAGACGAAGGTTGCTCGTCAGCTGAAGTACTCCACTCCGAACACCGATCTCGAAAGCCTGCAGCGTGAGCTGTCCGGGCAGACCAGCTCGGTAGATCGTCCGGATCCGGTGGATGAGTGGTTGGACGAGGACGAGTGGCGCCGCGCCTGAGGCGCGCCACTCATGGGTGCCGGTCTCCCCGACGACACCCGATCCCACCCCACCACGACCTCTCCGCTCAGCGGACCCGCGGTGACGCGGGTTGATGTTTTCGTACGTACCAGACGGCCGCAGGTGACTGCGGCCGTCTGATGCGTGCGCGGTCGTTTTTCGACTTCCAGCGGTGCTCGCCGCGGTGACAGCCGGCGATGAGCATCGCTGATCTGTGCTGTCCACCGGAGTGGCGATCATTCTCTGACGACGAGAAAGCGGCGGGAACCCGAAGGTCCCCGCCGCTTTCTCGTACGTGTGAGAGGCGGTGTGCGCCCGTGACTCTCAGAAGCGCGGGTGCTCACCCACCAGGGAGACGCGTGAGCCGGCTTCGGTGCTCTTGGGGTCGTTGGACCGCTTGATGGTGCCGAGGACCCAGTTGTCGACGTGCCGGGCGGTCAGGACCGCCTGCGCGCGGTCGGTGTCCTCGGGCGCGACGACCGCGACCATGCCGACACCCATGTTGAAGGTGCGCTCCATCTCGAGCTGCTCGACGCGTCCGCGCTGCTGGATGAGAGCGAAGATCGGGGCCGGGGTCCAGGTGTTGCGTTCCAGTTCGGCCACGAGGCCCTGCGGGATGACGCGGGCCAGGTTCTCGGCCAGACCGCCACCGGTGATGTGTGCGAAGGTCCGCACGTCCGCCTCGGCGATCAGCGCCAGGCAGTCACGGGCGTAGATGCGGGTCGGCTCGAGCAGTTCCTCGCCGAGCGAGCGGCCGAACTCCTCGACGTGGCCGAAGAGATCCATGTGGCCCCACTCGAGCAGCACCTTGCGGGCGAGCGAGTAGCCGTTGGAATGCAGACCCGACGATCCCATGGCGATGACGACGTCGCCGGCACGGACGCGGTCGGGGGCGAGGACCTTGTCGGCCTCGACGACGCCGACGGCGGTGGCCGACAGGTCGTAATGGTTGTCCTGCATGAGTCCGGGGTGTTCGGCGGTCTCGCCGCCTAGCAGTGCACACCCGGCCTCGACACAGCCGTCGGCGATGCCGGCGACGATCTGCGCGACGGTCTCGGGGACGACCTTGCCGACGGCGATGTAGTCCTGGAGGAAGAGCGGCTCGGCGCCGCAGACGACGAGGTCGTCGACGCACATGGCGACGAGGTCGCGTCCGACGGTGTCGTGCTTGTCGATGGCCTGCGCGACGGCGAGCTTGGTGCCGACGCCGTCGCTGGCGGCGGCGAGGACCGGCTCGCGGTAGTTGCCCTTCAGCGCGAAGAGGCCCGAGAAGCCACCGAGACCGCCGAGGACCTCAGGGCGCGAGGCACGTTTCGCATGCGGGGTGATGAGCTCTACGGCTCGCTCACCGGCGTCGATGTCGACTCCGGCCGCCGCGTACGAGGCCTGCGGCGTAGCGCCCGTCGTCTCGTCGGCCGCCGCATCCCGCTCCGTCATCTCCGCAAGCACCCCTTGTCAAAAGTTGTTTCCGGCGTGTTCGCCGACGATCACACGGTACCGGAGTGCCCGGTCCCCGGATTCAGGGACGCATCACTGCGCTGACGTTGTCGTTGGGCTTGGTCAGCGGGTCGACGGTCCCGTCGTGTGCAGCGGAGGCCAGCATCTGTTCCAGAACCGCCTTGCCCATGGAGGTCTCCTTGGGCAGTTCGATCGGGTACTTGCCGTCGAAGCAGGCCGCGCACAGGTTCGACGCCGGCTGCTCGGTGGCACCGATCATCTCGTCGATGCTGATGTAACCGAGCGAGTCGGCGCCGATGGCCTGACGCACGCCCTCGACCATGCCCTCCTCGGACTCCATGCCGTTGGCGATGAGTTCCGCCGGGGAGGCGAAGTCGATGCCGTAGAAGCAGGGCCAGCGCACGGGGCTGGAGGCGATCCGCACGTGCACCTCGGCGGCACCGGCCTCGCGCAGCATGCGGATGAGGGCGCGCTGGGTGTTGCCGCGCACGATCGAGTCGTCGACGACGACGAGACGTTTGCCGCGGATCACCTCGCGCAGCGGATTCAGCTTGAGTCGGATGCCGAGCTGACGGATCGTCTGCGACGGCTGGATGAAGGTGCGGCCCACGTAGGCGTTCTTCATCAGGCCCTGGCCGTAGGGAATGCCCGAGCCCTGGGCGAAGCCGACGGCCGCGGGTACACCCGACTCCGGCACCGGGATCACCAGGTCGCCCTCGGCCGGATGTTCCTTGGCCAGGCGGCGGCCGATCTCCACACGAGTGGAGTGCACCGACCGGCCGTGGATGTTGGAGTCCGGGCGGGCCAGGTAGACGTATTCGAAGACGCAACCCTTCGGGGTCGGCTCGGCGAAGCGCTTGGTGCGCACGCCGTCGGCGTCGATGGCCAGCAGCTCACCGGGTTCGATGTCGCGGACGAAGGATGCGCCGACGATGTCGAGGGCGGCGGTCTCCGAGGCGACGACCCAGCCGCGGTCGAGGCGGCCGAGCGACAGCGGACGGACACCGTGCGGGTCACGTGCCGCGTAGAGGGTGTGCTCGTCCATAAAGGTCAGGCAGAACGCGCCCTTGAGGGTCGGCAGCAGTTCCATGGCCGCCTGCTCGATCGAGCTGTCGGCGGCGCCGTGCGCCAGGAGCGCGCCGACGACATCGGAGTCCGACGTCGCTGCCGAGCTCTTGATGCCCTTCTCGCGAGCGCGAGCGGCGAGGTCGGCGGTGTTGACGAGATTTCCGTTGTGCCCGAGCGCGACGCCGGTGCCGGCATCGGTGGTGCGGAAGATCGGCTGGGAGTTCTCCCAGGTGGTCGAACCGGTGGTGGAGTAGCGGCAGTGTCCGATGGCGACGTGGCCGCTCATCGCACCCAGCGTCTGCTCGTCGAACACCTGGCTGACGAGGCCCAGGTCCTTGAACACGACGACCTGACTGCCGTCGCCGACGGCGATGCCCGCCGCTTCCTGTCCGCGATGCTGCAGCGCGTAGAGGCCGTAGTAGGTGAGCTTGGCGACGTCCTCACCGGGCGCCCAGACCCCGAACACGCCGCACTCCTCGCGCGGTTCGTTCTCGGGCTGGTCCAGTGGAGCGGGTTCGGGCGCGCACCCGCCGGCTGCGGAACATCCGCCCGCCGGTGTGGGAGCGAGCAGGTTCACGTTGGCGATCGAGCGATCAGTCATCGACTAGCTCCCCTGGGCTGCGAATCGGTTAACACGTCAATGTGCTGGGAGACAATTCGGAGTTTACGTGCCTGTTGCCTTCCAGAGCGAATCTTCCAGCGGCGTTCGGAGCGCAGTAATTCCACGTGGGAGCCAGTAGTGACGGATCACACTCGGCGGATCACCGGCTTCTCGACGCTCCCGGACCCAGCGGAACCAGTGGCAACAGCTCTGCGACCAGGTCTGCGCGGTGGCCTGATGCGTCGAGTTCGCCGGCGCCGAGCGCGGCGTCGTAGGTCCGCAGCCCGGTCACCATCAGCAGCCACGTCCGGGGCGAGGTCTCGACGACGTTGGGCGGCGTCCCCCGCGTGTGGCGTGGGCCCTCGATGCACTGCACGGCGACGAACGGGGGGACACGGACCTCAACCGAGTTGCCCGGGGCGAGGTGTTCGAGGGTCCGGGCTGTGAGGCGAACGGCGGCCGCGAGAGCCGGCCGCGACGGCGCGGGGGCCGACTCGTCGACGAGCCAGTCCGCGACCGCGAGGACGGCGGCGCGGACCTCGGCCGGGTCGGGTCTCTTACGCGGGGGCACGTCAGTCATCTTGCAACGCCGGTTGACGGCGCCCGATTTGGGGCAGTATGTCTCGCATGGGCGCGGAAGTGAACAAACAGGAGTTCACCGGCGAGGATCGCGTGAGGTTCCGGCGGCAGGTCGGTCGTGGCACCGACGCGATTGCACGGATGTTGGCCGAGGGGTTGTTCACCGACCAGGGCCGGCCACCCAAACCCCTCCTCGGCATGGAGGTGGAACTGAATCTCGTCGACGAGCAGATGCGTCCGGCGATGGCCAACGCCGCCGTCCTCGAGGCGATCGCCGACCCCGACTATCAGACCGAACTCGGGCAGTTCAACATCGAGATCAACGTCTCGCCGCGGCCGTTCACCACCGACGACACGATCTCGCTGGAACAGGCGCTGCGGACGTCACTGAACCGTGCGGAGGAGCGCGCCGCCCGTACGGACAACCACCTGGTGATGATCGGCATGCTGCCGACGCTGAAGGCCGAACACTTTGCCCATCAGTGGATCTCGGCCAACCCGCGCTACGACCTGCTGAACGAGCAGATCTTCAACGCCCGCGGCGAGGACCTCGAGATCGACATCAGCGGTGTTCCCTTGGCCGACGGCTATCACACCGAACGCCTCCACACCTCCACCGATTCGATCCTCCCCGAGGCCGCCTGCACCTCATTACAGCTGCACCTGAGGGTGGCCCCGGAGGATTTTGCCGCGCATTGGAATGCCGCCCAGGCGATCTCCGGGATCCAGGTGGCACTGGCCGGCAATTCCCCGTTCCTCGCCGAGACCGCGCTCTGGCACGAGAGCCGCATCCCGGTGTTCGAGCAGGCCACCGACACCCGGCCGCTGGAGCTGAAGAACCAGGGCGTGCGCCCGCGCGTCTGGTTCGGCGAACGGTGGATCAACACCATCTTCGACCTGTTCGAGGAGAACACCCGCTACTTCCCCGCTCTCCTGCCCGTCTCAACAGACGTCGACCCCCTGGCCGAACTCGACGCCGGGCGTATCCCGATGCTCGACGAGCTGCGACTGCACAACGGCACGGTCTACCGCTGGAATCGGCCCGTCTACGACATCCACGAGGGTCAAGCACATCTTCGTGTCGAGAACCGGGTGCTGCCCGCCGGACCGACGGTCGTCGACACGATGGCCAACGCCGCCTTCTACTACGGGGTCGTCCGCGGACTCGTCGAAGCCGACCGGCCGTTGTGGTCGCAGATGTCGTTCAACGCGGCCGCCGAGAACCTGCAGTCCGGTGCGCATTTCGGCATGGAGTCGCAGCTCTACTGGCCCGAGGTCGGTTGGGTACGCCCGGACGAACTCGTACTCCGTCGCCTGCTGACCCTTGCCGAGAAAGGCCTTCGCGCATACGGGGTCTCGGACAAGGCCCGCAAGCGGTACCTGTCGGTGATCGAGGGACGCTGCGTCAACCGCCGGACCGGTTCGGTGTGGCAGCGTGAGGCCGTCGCCGCCCGGGAGAGAGCGGGCGACAGCCGGTCGGCGGCACTGACCGGCATGCTCGCCGACTACGTGACGCTCATGCACGAGGGCGAACCCGTCCACACGTGGGACGTGTGACCCCGCTCACCGATCGGGTCCGGAACGCAAGCCGAAAGCCGTGTCGAGGTCGGCGTTTGGACCCGGCGTGGGCAGGAAAGTTGCCGAAGAACGATTCCGGCGACACCCTTTGTTCATGACCCGACGATCCACCGCCGCGATCCGATGACGATCACCGAGCGATACGCCGACCCCTCCGCGACCCTCGGGATGGTCAACGACGTGCTGTCCGTGCAACTCGCACACCGGTCGGTACGCAGGTTCCGACCGGACCCGGTCGACGACAGTCGGCTTCACGCCATCATCGCGGCGGCGCAGTCCGCGCCGACGTCGTCGAACCTGCAGCCCTGGAGCGTGGTTGCCGTGCGTGACCCCGCGCGACGGAAACGCCTGGCGGCACTGGCCAACAACCAGGGCTTCATCGAGCAGGCACCGTTGTTCCTGGTGTGGGTCGCCGACCTCGGGCGGGCCCACCGCCTCGCCGCGCGGCACGATGCCCCGCTGGAGGCGACGGACTATCTCGAGACGACGATCATCGGCTTCGTCGACACCGCGCTGGCCGCACAGAACGCAGTGGTGGCCGCCGAGTCACTGGGCCTGGGAACGGTTTTCGTCGGCGCCATCCGCAACAACCCACTGGAGGTGGCCGCGGAACTCGGCCTCCCGGAGCACACCGTCGCGACGTTCGGTCTCGCGATCGGCACGCCGGACCCCGCCGAGTCGGCAGGCATCAAGCCGCGAATCCCGCAGGCAGCCGTGCTGCATCACGAGACCTACGACGCCGAGACCGCGGACGCACACCTCACCGGATACGACGAGTCGCTCGCGGACTACAACCGACGGCACGGACTGGACGGGGACTGGAGTTCTCGGGTGCTGACTCGACTGGCCGGGGTGCCCTCACTCCATGGTCGAGAGAAGCTGCGCGACCATCTGCGCACACGAGGTCTGCCGTCCCGGTGACTGCGCGCAGAGCCCTGCGTTGCACTAACCCCGCGTCACCAGACCCCGGCCGGTGATGAGCGGTAGATCCAGGGCGGTCACCAGACCCGGCTTCGCATCGACCACGGCGGCAACCGAATTGACCAGCCGCATCGCCGTGACGATCATCCCGGAGACGTTGTGGTCGCCGTTCTCCCCGTGATGGCCGAACTCGACGGTCATCTCCGGTTCGCCGGAGATCGCGACCCGGTAGCAGCCGTCACCCTCGTGCGGGGTCGGCCACTCGGGACACTGATCGGCATGCGTACGCGTGTAGTGCTCCAGCACAACACGATCCACCCCGTCGACCTGTCCGGCGACCTCGAAGCGCAACGCCGCCATGGTGCCCTTCGGGATCTCCACCGACACCGTCGAATAGTCGCGGTCGGCCTCGACACGCGCGACCCGTTCGACGAGCGGCTCGTCGAGGGTCAGGTCGAGTCCGGCGGCGATCTGGCGCACCACGCTGCCCCAGCCCATCGACAGGATGCCCGGCGACAGCAGCAACGGCGTGGTGTCCATCGGCTGCCCGAAACCGAACAGATCCCGCATGACCACCGGCTGGTAGTACGTCGAGTAGTCCGCGATCTCCTGGCACCGCACCTCGTCGATCCGCTGCGAGAGACTCGTCAACGACAGCGGCAGAACGTCATTGGCGAAACCGGGGTCGATACCGTTGACGTGCAGGCTGGCACCGCCGGATTCGCCGGCCGCGGCGATCCGGTCCAGCAGACCGTCCGGCAGGATCTTCGTCGGGAACTGCAACACGACCGGGCCGCTGGAGACCACGTTGATCCCGTTCTCCACGAAGAAGACCAGGTCCTCGATCGACTCCATCACCCGGTCGTCGGTCATCGCGGTGTGCACGATGCAGTCGGGCTTTAGGGCGATCAGTGCGTCGCGGTCGTCGGTCGCGGCGACGCCGAGGTCACGACCCAGACCCGCCAGTTCCCCGGCGTCCTTGCCGACCTTGTCCGGATTCGACACCCAGACCCCGACGAGTTCGAGGTCGGGATGGGCGTCGATCCCGGCGATGGCATGTCTTCCGACGGTTCCGGTCGACCACTCGACCACGCGCAGAGTCATGCCCCTCAAACTAGAACACGTTCCACTGCGGGCGCGGCGGTTCGGCGGCATTGCCGAAATGCGCCCTGAGAACGACCCGTCAGCGCGCCGCCGACGACCATATGTCGCCGGCGGGGCGCTGGAGGGCGGATGCCGGGGGCGGATTTCAGCGGAGATCGAGGCGGCGGCCACTATCCTCGGTGATCGATGAGCGCCATGTCCGCCGACTCGACCTCGGCCCCCCTGTACGTCGACTTCGACGGGCACCGGACCATGCTCAAGTGGCACCGTGGGCGTCGACGCGCCGACGACCCGGCCTTCACCGCTTCGCGGATCGCCGAGGGGATGCGGTTGGGCGCGAGCATCGAGGTGGACCTGGTCATCCACGCCGACCGCGGTTTCGCGATCCTCCACGACCGCGTCGTCGACCACGCCACCACCGGCACCGGGGCGATCTCGGCACTGCCCGCGGCCTACCTCCGCGGACTGTCCCTGCGCGACAACCACGGACGAGCGCTCGACGAGCCGGTCCTGCTGCTCGAGGACCTCACCGAGCTGTTCTCGACGGTCGACATCGCACCGTCGTCGCTCCTGCAGCTCGACTTCAAGGAGGACGACGCCGCGCTCGATCCGCGTGCCGTGGACATCTTCGCGCACAGCGTCGAGCCACTGGCGTCGCACTACATCCTGTCCTGCGGCGATGCGGCGGCCGTGACACGGCTGACGTCGGCCGCCCCCGGGATCCGCATCGGGTACGACCCCTGCCACCACGGCGCCGCCGACGCCGCGATCCGGTCCGGGGATTTCGAGGGTTTCGTCGCGCGTGCGCTCGCCGCGTCACCGGACGCGGAGATGGTCTATCTGGAGAACCGCCTGATCCTCGCCGCAGACCGGAGAGGATTCGACCTCGTCGACGCCTTCCACCGCCACGACCGGCTCGTCGACGGTTACACGGTGACCCGCGTCGGACCGCGTTCGGTTCCCGATGTCCGAAGGCTCTTGCAGTTACGGGTCGACCAGATCACCACCGACGACCCGGAGGGGCTCGCCGCGCTCGATCTCGACGCCGCCGGGCCCGGCGGGTCACGACTGGTCCGGTGGGTCCGGCGCAGCGGGCGCCGCGGCCCGTCAGACGTGTAGTGACCAGAACGGTTCCACCGGGATGTTCCGGACGACGAACCAGGCGACCACGGCGACGAGCACCACGACGGCGGAATAGCGCATGTTCTGCCAGCCGCGGATCCGCCGACCGGTCCACAGCCGCAGGCAGTACGCGCCGAACGCGAAGAGCAGCAACCCGATCGCGAGCACGAACGCCGCGTTGTAGTGCAGCGCCGCAGAGATGTCACCGTGCAGGAGCGAATAGAGCGCACGCTGCGAGCCGCAGCCCGGACAGGTCACCCCGAAGAGCAACTTGGTGGGACACACCGGGAGCAACCCACCGGGCGTGGTGGGGTCCCCCAGAAGCACGGCAGCACAACAGATCCCGGACCCGGCGACCACGATCGCCGGACCGAGGACCCGATTATTCGAGAGGACCGACACCCGTCGAAGGACGGCCCGCTCGAACCGTTCAGTACGTGGACGTGGTGGCACTGGCACCGATGATCAACACCGCGATGACGAAGTAGATCACGACGATGAGGATCGAGCCGACGATGCCGGCGATCGCACCCCAGATCGCCCACTTCTTCGCCTCGTCGGCGGCCCGCTGGGCACCTGCGAAATCACCTGCCATCCAGAGCTTTCGCACCGAGAGCGACTTGACGATCGAGACGATACCCAAGGGCAGGCAACACAGGATCGTGGACAAGATCGCCCACACGAGGTTGTTGTCCGGTTCGGGACCGGGTGCGTACGCGCCGTACGGCTGCTGTCCGTAACCGGGCGCAGCGCCGTAGTTCGGCGGCTGGTTCGGATCGTGCGGATAACTCATCTGCGCCCTTTCGACTCTCACTGAGAACCCAAGGAGCGTAACCGACCCTGATCGTGTCCGTCCGGTCGGGAAATCAGATTGCTTCCAACGGTATACGCGCAACGTTCCCGCAGACGGGAACGTTGCGCGCTACAACAACTCGGCTTGCTACGCGGTGTCGCCGAAGAGGCGCGGCAGCGTCGCCTCGTGCACTTCGCGCAGCTCGGCGAGCGGCACCGAGAAGTAGTCCTGGATCTCGACCTCGTCGCTCCCCTGGTCGACCACGCCGATGCGCGTCCACGGCATGCCGCGGGCGTCGAGCATCGCCGAGAACCGGGACTCCTCGGTGCGCGGCACGGCGACCAGTACGCGTCCGGCGGACTCGGAGAACAGCCAGACGAAGGGGTCGGCGTCCTCGGGCAGCAGCACGCGGCAGCCGGTCTCCCCGGCCAGCGCCGCCTCGACGACGGTCTGGATGAGACCGCCCTCGCTGAGATCGTGTGCGGCCGAGATCAACCCGTCGCGCGACGCGGCGGTCAAGATCTCCGACAGCAGACGCTCACGCTCGAGGTCGACCTCCGGCGGCACGCCACCGAGGTGGTCGTAGGCGACCTGCGCCCAGATCGAGCCGTCGAACTCGTCGCGGGTCTCGCCGAGGAGGATCAGCGTCTCGCCCGGCTCGGTGCCGAAGCCCGTCGGGATACGACGATGGACGTCGTCGATCACACCGAGGACACCGATGACCGGCGTCGGGAGGATCGCGGTCGCACCGGTCTGGTTGTAGAAGCTCACGTTGCCGCCGGTGACCGGGATGCCCAGTTGCGCACAGCCGTCGGCGAGTCCGCGGACCGCCTGCTGGAACTGCCACATGACCGCCGGGTCCTCCGGCGAGCCGAAGTTGAGGCAGTTGGTCACGGCCTTGGGCGTCGCACCCGAGACTGCGACGTTGCGGTAGGCCTCGGCCAGGGCCAGCTGCGCACCGCGGTACGGGTCGAGGAAGGTGTAGCGGCCCGACGCGTCGGTCGCCAGCGCGATTCCGCGCCCGGTCTTCTCGTCGATGCGGATCATGCCGGAGTCGGCGTGCTCGGCCAGGACGGTGTTGCCGCGCACGTAGCGGTCGTACTGGTCGGTGATGAACTTGCGGCTGCACAGCGCGGGGCTGGCCAGCATCTGCAGCAGGGTCTCGCGCAGCTGATCCGGGGTGCTCGGGCGCTTCAGCGGCTCGGTGGTCGAGGCGACCACGGTGTCCTGCCAGTCCGGACGTGCCACGGGGCGCTCGTAGATCGGGCCATCGTGGGCGACGGTGCGCGGCGGCACGTCGACGACGGTCTCGCCGTGCCAGGTGATGACCAGATGATCACCGTCGGTGACCTCGCCGATCACGGTCGCCAGCACGTCCCACTTCTTGCACACCTCGAGGAAGGCGTCGACGTTGTCGGGGGCGACGACCGCGCACATGCGTTCCTGCGACTCGCTGGAGAGCACCTCGGCCGGGGTCATGCCCTCGGCGCGCATCGGTACCTTCTCCAGGTCGATGTGCATGCCACCGTCGCCGGCGGCCGCGAGTTCGCTGGTGGCGCAGGACAACCCGGCACCGCCGAGGTCCTGGATGCCCACCACGAGTCCGGCGTGGTAGAGCTCGAGGCAGCACTCGATGAGCACCTTCTCGGTGAACGGGTCGCCGACCTGGACGCTGGGGAGCTTCTTGCGGCTCGGGCCCGAGCTGTCGTCGTCGTCGAAGGTCTCCGACGCCAGCACGGAGACGCCGCCGATGCCGTCGAGACCGGTGCGCGCACCGAACAGGATGATCTTGTTGCCCGTGCCCGAGGCGAACGCCAGATGCAGGTCCTCGGTTCGGAGGACGCCCGCGCAGAGTGCGTTGACCAGCGGGTTGCCCGCGTAGCTGGCGTCGAAGACGGTCTCGCCACCGATGTTGGGCAGGCCCAGGGAGTTGCCGTAACCGCCCACGCCGCGCACCACACCGTCGACGACGCGTCGGGTGTCGGGGGCGTCGGCCGGGCCGAAGCGCAACTGGTCCATGACCGCGATCGGACGTGCGCCCATCGCCATGATGTCGCGGACGATGCCGCCGACACCGGTCGCCGCACCCTGGTAGGGCTCGACGTAGCTGGGGTGGTTGTGCGACTCGACCTTGAAGGTCACCGCCCATCCGTCGCCCACGTCGACGACGCCGGCGTTCTCACCGATACCGGCGAGCATGTTGGCCCGCATCTCCTCGGTGGTGGTCTCCCCGAAGTACCGGAGGTGGACCTTCGACGACTTGTAGCTGCAGTGCTCGGACCACATCACCGAGTACATGGCGAGCTCGGCGTCGGTGGGTCGACGGCCCAGGATCTCGCGGATCCGCGCGTACTCGTCGTCCTTGAGTCCGAGTTCGCGGAACGGTTGCGGATGATCCGGGGTCGAGGAAGCGGCTGAGACGGTATCCACCTGGGCACTCACGGTGACAAGTCTAGGCGGGCCCGGGCGGTTGGAGGCGACGGGGCGGACCATCAGGTGTTCGACGGGTCTTCCCCTGGGAGATCTGTTCCGGGGACCGGGCCTGTCTCGGGATAGTCTGTTCACTCGAGCCGCGCAGTGCGCGGGACGTGCGCGGGGGTGCAGGCACGCCGACGCCGCGCGGGGGACGACGTTGACACAGGGGGACGAGATGGCCGATGTCCGCAAGGCGAGGGCACTCTTCGAGCTCGGTGTCCTGTCCTTGAACATCCCCGTCGACGGTCAGGAAGCCATCAACAATCCCGCGCAGGCGGCGAAGGCGTTCACCCGCGCGACCGAGTGGGACCCCTCGCTCGGCGACGCCTGGATCGGCCGGCTCGCGTGCGGGGACAAGAGCGACGAGGTGCTGCTGGGGCTCTACCGCGCCCGCGGCACGATCGGCGCCGAACAGCGACGCCTCGGCCTTCCCCCGGGCACCATCGCCGGCCGCTGGGACACCGGGCTGTACATCGAGTACCCGGCGGTCAACGCCGTCGACGCCACCGCCGCATATGCGTCCAGCCTGATCCGCGGCGCGGACTACACCGGCGCCGAAGAGGCGCTCGACGAGGTCCCGCCCGCCCATCGACTGCCGATCGTCGAGTTCATCCGGGCTCTCCTCCACTACAAGACCAAGCGGTGGCCCGACGTCCTGACCTCCCTCACCCGCTCGGACCGGTGGGGCGACGCCATCATGCAGTCGGTCGCCGACCTGATGGCCGGAACCGCGTGCGTCAGCCTCGGCATGCTCGGCGAGGGCATGCGTCGCCTCCAGAACGCCATCGACGGCCCGATCGTCACCTGCTCGACGGACGCGATGTTCGCCTATGCCCTGGCACTCCGCCAACAGGGTCATGAGGAGAAGGCGAAGGCCATGTTCGAGCAGGTCTACGCGCGCAATCCGGCGAACGCCGCCGCGGCGCAGGCGCTCCAGTCGCCGTCGTTCCACCTCATCACCACGACCCCCGAGCAGATCGCCGCCCGCACCGATCGCTGGGACCCCGCGTCGGTACCGGACCGGACCGAGACCCTGGTGTCGCAGGACGGCTCCGACGCCGGCGTCGAGAACGAGCTGGTGACCGACGCCCAGCGGGAGCTCGACGAACAGATCGGACTCGAGTCGGTCAAACAGCAGGTCGCGAAACTGCAGTCGGCCGCCACCCTCGCACGGGTGCGCGCCGACCGCGGGCTCTCGACGTCGGCGCGCAGCCTGCACCTGGCCTTCACCGGGCCTCCCGGTACCGGCAAGACGACGGTCGCCCGGATCGTCGCCAAGATCTACTGCGGGCTCGGCTTCATCAAGTCCGACAAGGTCGTCGAAGCGACCCGCCGCGATCTGGTCGGCGAGCACCTCGGCTCCACCGCCATCAAGACGTCGGCGCTCATCGACTCGGCCATGGACGGCGTGCTGTTCATCGACGAGGCGTACACCCTGATCCAGAAGGGTCTGTCCGGCGGCGATGCCTTCGGCCGCGAGGCCGTCGACACCCTCCTGGCGCGGATGGAGGACGACCGCGACCGCCTGGTCGTGATCATCGCCGGTTACGACTCGGAGATCGACCGCTTCCTCTCCGCCAACGACGGACTCTCGTCGCGGTTCGCCCGTCGCGTCCGGTTCGACTCCTACACCCCGCAGGAGCTCGCGCAGATCGGCGAGTTCATCGCCCGCAAACGCGATTCGGTCCTCACCCCGGAGGCGGTCGCCGAGCTGGAACTGGCGTGCGCGCCGCTCTACCACGATGTCCGCGACCACGACGGCGGCACGCGTCGGGCCACCGACCTGGCCGGCAACGGTCGTTTCATCCGCAACATCGTGGAGGCGGCCGAGGAGGAACGCGAGTTCCGGCTCAGCTCCGCCGGCGACCTCGCCTCCCTGTCCGCCGACGATCTGATGCGTATCGAAGTCGACGACATCCGGTCCGCCATCTCCGGTGTGCTGTCCGGGCTCAGACGCTAGCAGCGCTCGGTCCCCGGCAGTACCGTCAAATCCCAGACCCGAAGACCCAGAGAGGTTGCGTCATGTCCCGCGCACGTCTGTTCCGTTCCGTCCTGCTCGCCGGTGCTGTCGCGTTGTCGATGTCGCTGGCCGGCTGCTCGTCCGACGACGCCGACCCCGCGTCGACGACGACCGCCTCGCAGCAGACCTCGGTGGAGCAGACGAGCGCCGCGCCGACCACCGAGGAGACCACGCCGAGCGCCGCCGACAGCCCCGCCCCCCGACCGTCGACGAGCGCACCCCGCTCGGCGGATGGCTCCGCCGATACCGGTGACGCCAAGGCGCTGAGCTGCCGCGACTTCCGTGCACTCGAGGACGAGGGCCGTGCCGCCGCCGTGGCAGCGCTCGGGGTGACGTCGAACGCCGACCAGGTCGCCACCGTGGCCGCGACGGTCTGCCTCACCCGGCTCGATGACAAAGTCGCCGACATTGTCGATGAGCTCGTGCCCACACGCTGATACTTTCCTAGTTCATGACCGCTCGCCCGTGGACAGTGCTGCACGGCCCGTTGTTCTCGCGGAACAATCCGCTGGACCGTGAACACGCCGCACCGCGCATCAGCGCCTACATCTACGGCAACATCCTGATCCTGGCCGCGCTGATCCCGCTGCACCTCAACGACGACTTCGTCGGCATCCTGATCCTGCTCGGCACCGCGCTGTCGACCTTCGTCGCACATGTCTTCGCCGAGGCGGTGGGGCGACGCGTTCACGAGGGCGCCATCCACCCGACGATGAAGACGATGCTCCACCATCTGCGGGACTCGGTGCCGATCCTGTCCTCCGCGTCCGTCCCGTGCATCATCCTGGCGATGGCGTGGATCGGCTGGATCGATCCGCGCACC
Organism: Gordonia sp. GN26; assembly: GCF_054823965.1. NCBI lineage: Bacteria > Bacillati > Actinomycetota > Actinomycetes > Mycobacteriales > Gordoniaceae > Gordonia > Gordonia sp. GN26. The sequence goes on from NZ_JSYC01000045.1 coordinate 24,031, forward strand.
GCTCAGCTCGCCGCGGAGATCGTGATCCTCTTGCGTATCGGCGGAACGGTTTTCGTCATCGATCGGCTGAACAACGAGAGGCCGGGTCGCGCCACGCTGATCGGGGCTGCCGCGGTCACCGTGGTGGCCACCGTGATCGTCGTGATCAAGGTCGTGCTGACGCACTGAGCTAGGATTCCTCCCAGCACATCGATCGGGGGACCTTGTGACACCACTGCACGGGCGGCTTCTCGCGGTCACGACCACCATCGCGGCAACCTTCGCGGTGGCCGCGTGCAGCGTCGACGGCACTCCGGTCGCCTCGACCATCGAACCCACCACCACGACGTCGTCGAGCCGACCGCCCGAGACCCGGTCGACCTACGAGATCCCGAGTCTGCCATCGCTTCCGCGACGGACCCCGACCGTCGAGGTGCCGCCTCCCCCGAACTCGCTGTCGATCACCTGCGCCGACTACTCGGAGCTCGACGAGCCGACGCAGGTCGCCATCGTCAAGGCCAACGGTGTCACCAAGAATCCGTCACTGGTCGCCGTGCTGGTCAAGGTGCTGTGCATCAGCCGTCCGGACGACACGGTCAACACGGTCGTCAACAGCATGAAAGACGAGATCATCCACAACTGATGGCCGTGTGCTCCTCGTGCGTCAGCCGCCCGCGCCCTCTGTCGTGACGGTGAGGATCGCCTCGACGTATTCGGGGCGGCAGATCACGAGGTCGGGCAGATACGTGTCGTCGTTGTTGTAGACCAGGGGCGAGCCGTCGATGCGCCCGCACCACAACCCCTTCGCCTGGGCGACGGCCACCGGTGCGGCCGAATCCCATTCGTACTGGCCACCCGCGTGCACGTAGGCGTCCGCCTCACCGCGGACCACCGCCATCGCCTTCGCACCGGCCGAACCCATCGGCAGGAGTTCACCGCCGACCGCGGCGGCGACCTCGTCGGCGAAAGACGGTGGACGGGACGAGCTGACGACGACGCGGGGCACGCCGGTGCGCGGGCGCGAGGCCAGCCCCTCGGTGGGTTCGACGACCGTGTCGTCGTCGACGTAGGTCGCGCCGAGCGCCGGGAGTGCCACCGCACCGGCGATCAATCCGTCGCTCGCCGACCACAGCGCCACGTGCACTGCCCAGTCGGTGCGACCCGCTCCCGGCTCGTAGGTACCGTACTCACGCGTGCCGTCGACCGGGTCGACGATCCAGACCCGCTCGGCCTGCAGTCGGGACTTGTCGTCCGCCGATTCCTCCGAGAGCACCGCGTCGTCGGGTCGTTCCTCGGCGAGCCGTCGTAGCAGGAGCTCATTGGACTGCGCGTCGCCTGCGTTGCCCAGCTCCTTGCCGGTCAGCCCGCTGGTCTTGCGGATGTCCAGGAGGAGTTCTCCTGCGGCGGTGGCCAGTTCGCCTGCGAGTGCTCGATCGTCGGTCACGGGGTTCCCTCTCTGGCGGTACTGCTGATCGGTCGGTTCTGCTGATCCCCTGGCGGATACCCAGGGGCGTCCCCGGCCAACCGGCGTGTTCAGAGTCCCAGGTTACGGAGAACCATGTCGGCGACATCGGCGGGCGCGCCGTCGTCGGGGGTGATGACGAGTTCGGCGTCGGCCGGCCGTTCGTACGGCGAGTCGATGCCGGTGAACTGGCTGATCTCGCCGCGGCGTGCCTTGCCGTACAGCCCCTTCGGGTCCCGGCGCTCGCACTCCTCGAGCGGGGTGTCGACGAAGATCTCGTAGAACGGCAGACCCCGTTGGGCGTGGATCTCGCGGGCGCGCTGCCGCTCCTCGGCGAACGGACTGATCAACGACACGATCGCCACCGCACCCGAATCGGCGAAGAGCGCCGCGACCTCGCTCGTGCGACGGATGTTCTCGCGCCGGTCGTCGTCGGAGAAACCCAGGTCGGAGTTCAGGCCGTGCCGCAGGTTGTCGCCGTCCATCAGGTAGGCGGGCCGGCCCTCGGCGACGAATCGCCGTTCGAGTTCGACGGCGAGCGACGACTTCCCCGACCCGGAGAGTCCGGTCAGCCAGATGGTGGCACCGCGGTGCGCCCGGTGTTCGCGGGCGACCTTGCTGGCCTGCCAGACGATGTGGCTGTCGTGGCTGACCGGAGCGGTGATCATGCCCGCGCCCACGGTGCGGTTGGTGGCCTCGTCGATGAGGATGAAGCTGCCGGTGTCCCGGTTGCGCCGGTACGAGTCGAACATGACCGGTTCCTGCGTGTGCACGGTCACGCGCCCGATCTCGTTGAGCGACAACGCCTCGGCGTTCTCGTCGCGGTGCAGCGAGTTGACGTCGAGCCGGTAGTTGAGGCCGGTGATCTGCGCGCGGGTCAGTCGCGTTCCGCACAGGAGCTGATAACGGTTGTGCGAGCGGAGATCTGCATCCTCGGCGAACCAGCAGACCATCGCGTCGATGTCGCGCCCGACGTACGGCCGGTTGTTCGGCCGCGCGAGCATGTCGCCGCGCACGATGTCGATCTCGTCGGCGAGCTCGACCGACACGGCCATCGATGCGAACGCCTCGTCGACGCCGACCCCGCCCGGGCCCCAGATCTCGGTGATGGTGGTGCTGAAACCGCTCGGCAGCACGACGACCTCGTCGCCCTTGTTGAACACGCCGCCGGCGACCGTGCCCGCGTACGCGCGGTGATCGGCGCCGTCGCTGCGCTGCGGCCGGATGACGTACTGCACCGGCAGACGCGCGTCGATGAGGTTGCGGTCGGAGGCGATGTAGACGTGCTCGAGATGACTGAGCAGCGGCCGACCCTCGTACCACGGCATCTCGGCGGACTGTTCGACGACATTGTCTCCGCGCAGCGCCGACATCGGGATGAAGGTCAGGTCGACGACGTTCAGCTTGGCCGCGAAATCGATGAATTCTGCGCAGATCTCGTCGAAGCGATCCTGCGACCAGTCGACGAGGTCCATCTTGTTGACGCAGACGGTGAGGTGCGGGATCCCGAGAAGCGTCGAGAGAAACGCGTGTCGCCGGGTTTGTTCGAGGACACCCTTACGCGCGTCGATGAGGATCATCGCGAGATCCGCGGTCGACGCACCGGTCACCATGTTGCGGGTGTACTGCACGTGGCCCGGGGTGTCGGCGATGATGAATTTCCGCCTGGGAGTGGCGAAATAGCGGTACGCGACGTCGATCGTGATGCCCTGCTCGCGCTCGGCCCGCAGCCCGTCTGTCAGCAGCGCGAGGTTGGCGTACTCGTCGCCTCGCTCCGCACTCGTCCGCTCGATCGACTCGAGCTGATCGGTGAAGATCGCCTTGGAGTCGTAGAGCAACCGGCCGATCAGTGTCGACTTCCCGTCGTCGACGGAACCCGCGGTCGCGAGCCGCAACATCTCGGTGGCACCCCCGGTGGCATTGACCCCGCTCATCAGAAGTACCCCTCCTTCTTGCGATCCTCCATGCCCGACTCGGAGATCCGGTCGTCGGCACGTGTGGCCCCGCGCTCGGTCAGCCGGGTCACCTCGATCTCCTCGATCACCTTGGTCACGTCGTCGGCGGTTGACAGGACACAACCGGTACAGGTGGCGTCGCCGACGGTCCGGAAGCGGACCGTCTCCGTCCGCACCTCCTCACCCGGGAGTTCCTGCAGGAAGCGGGTTTTCGCGAGCAGCATGCCGTCCCGGGGGATCACCTCCCGCCGGTGCGCGTAGTAGATCGACGGCAGGTCGATGCTCTCCGCGGCGATGTACTGCCAGATGTCGAGTTCGGTCCAGTTCGACAGCGGGAAGACCCGGATGTGCTCCCCCTTCGAGTGGCGTCCGTTGTAGAGCCGCCACAGTTCGGGACGCTGGTCCCGCGGGTTCCATGCGCCGAACTCGTCCCGGAAGCTGAAGACCCGTTCCTTGGCGCGCGCCTTCTCCTCGTCGCGACGCGCCCCGCCGAACACGGCGTCGTAACGATTCTCGGTGATGCCACGCAACAGTGCCGTGGTCTGCAGCCGGTTGCGGCTCGCGCCGGGTCCGGTCTGCTCGACGACGCGACCGGCGTCGATGTCGTCCTGAACCGAACTCACGATCAGCCGGACGCCCGTCTCGGCGACCACCCGGTCGCGGTAGGCGATCACCTCGTCGAAGTTGTGGCCGGTGTCGACGTGCATCAGCGGGAACGGGACCGGCGCGGGCCAGAACGCCTTGCGGGCGACGTGGAACATGACGACCGAGTCCTTGCCGCCCGAGAACAGCAGCACCGGGCGCTCGAAGGTCGCCGCGACCTCTCGGAAGATGTGCACGGACTCCGCCTCGAGCGCCGCGAGATGCGACAACTCGTATCCGTGCCGGCCCGATCGGTGTGTCTGACGGTCGCCGGCGCTGCCGCCGTCCGCTTCGGTCGTGCTCGTCACCGTGCGCAACCCCCCTTGACATGTCGAATATTCGACACTAAGTGTTGACAATGTGACACCGACCGTAGGCGACCTCTCGGACGCGCGTCAACCGTCGCGTGCCGCGTCGCCGCCGACCTCGCGGGTCGTCCACATCGTCGAACTGCTGGCCGGTGCGGATCAACCGGCGCTGACCCTTGCCGAGATTGTCCGGCAGACGTCCCTCTCGCGGGCGACGGCACACGCGATCGTCGCCGAATTGACCGACCACGGCTGGCTGAGCCGCGATCCCGCCACCGGGAAATATGGGATCGGCCCCGGATTCCGGACCCTTGCGCGGGCCGCCGCGGACGCCGACCACCTGGACCGATGGGCCGCGGCCGCCGCACACGACCTGTGCGAGCGCTTCTCGATCCCCTTCTTCGTGGCCCGCCGATCCTCGGCCGACGTCGTCACACTCGCGGCGCACGCCTTTCCACCGCATCTCGCGCCCGACTCCGAACCGCATCCGTGGCTGCGCAACGGCAGCCGCCTCCGGATCCGCCCGCCGATCTGCCGCGAGTTCGTCGCCTGGGACCCGGTCGAGGCACGCGATGCCTGGATCGCCAAGGCCGCCGAACCCACCCGCACCCGGCTGCGCATGATCCTCGACGTGATCGCCGAACGCGGCTACTCGATCGAGCGGATGACCGACGACCACGCCGCGATCATCGACGCCCTGAACTCCCTGGACACAATGTCGGAGAACCTGCGGAGCCGGGTCGGCGACCTGCTGACCGAGCTGTCGGTGATCGACTACCTCCCGGACGAGCTCGACGCGGGGGCCGGCGAGGGCGTCCCGGTGGTGACCATCGGCGCGCCGATCTTCGACCACACGGGACGGGTCGTCGCCGCGATGGTCGCGTGCCCGAACTCGACACTGGACGTCGCGGATCTGCACTCGATCGCCGACGCCACCCGCGCAGCGGCCGAACGGATCTCCACGCATCTGCGATGAGTTCCACCGCGGCACCGGGTCTGCCTCTGTGCCGACCGTGAACTCCTGCGGCCGGTTTCCGAGCACCACAGAGGAGACCACCATGGCGGCGACGTACACCTTCGACATCTTCACCAGCCTCGACGGCTTCGGCTCCTACGAGGAACCGGGCGACTGGGGCGGGTACTGGGGCAAACAGGGTCCGGAACTCCTGGACCACCGCGCCCGACAGTTCGCCGGTACGCACCGAATGGTGTTCGGCGCGACGACGTTCCGGGAGTTCGTCGCGATGACCGCGGACGCCGGCGAGGACTCCGAGTTCTTCGACCCGTGGGTGCAGGCGATGCGGGGCATGCCCACGACCGTGGTGTCGTCGACCATCACCGACACGAGCGGCTGGCCCGATGCCACGGTCGCGAGTGGTGACGGCGTCGAGATCGTCCGGCGGCTCAAGGACGAGTCCGACGTCCCCCTCCGCTCACACGGCAGCCTCACGCTGAACCGAGCACTGTTGGCGGCCGGGCTCGTCGACCGCGTCGTCGTCTCCGTGTTCCCGGTTCTCACCGGCAGATATGGCAGCGCGCCGGTCTTCGGCGGCGTCGAGGGCATCGACCTCGAACTACTGGACAGCACCGTGCTCGACGGCCGGACGCTGGAGCTGGTCTACCACCCGGAGCTCCACCGTTTGACCGACACGATTTTGCCTACTCGGTGACGCGCACCCGCCATATTCGCGACAATCGCCGGGAGTCGGCCACCGGCCGAAGAGTTCCCACGACAACGAGGAGTTCGAACATGGTCCGGACGAAGACGTTCACCAGGCTGGCCGCGGCGGCCCTGTCGATCGCGGCCGCAGCAGGACTCGGCCTCGCCGGCACGGGACAAGCCGAAGCGGCACGCGAGTTCCCGGTCTCGAACTGCATCGGCCCGAGCCCGAACATCGTCGACCTCCCGTTCATGGTGCGACGCGCCATCGTCAGCACCTACGGCGGCAACGCCTACATCGCCGCGGACTTCCCCAGCTACTTCCCCGGCGGCTATCAGTCGTCGTTGCGGATGGACTGGCACAACCTGTCCACCGGCAAGCGCGGCTGGAAGGTCAGCAACACCAAGGTGAACCCGCCCTACCAGGGGGTCCACTACTTCGTCATCCCGGTGAAGACGATCGGCAAGGGTCGGGTGAACGTCACCTTCGGCGCGACGAACCGCAATGCCCTGTGGAGCGTGCCGTCGACGAGCTGCAGCGGGACGATCGTCGTCCCCTGACGCCCGCCCACTACCAACCAAGCACTTGCTAGGTTAGGCTCGTGGGCATGAGTGATGCCGCCATCCCGCCCGCACTCGGACCCGACGATCTCGGCCCGGACACCTCTCCGGTCGCCTATGAGGTCGGCGGTCCCGAAGGTGCCGTCGCCTACGTGACACTGAACCGTCCCGAGTACCGCAACGCGCAGAACTCGGTCATGACGTATTCGCTCGACGCCGCCTTCCGCAAGGCCGTCGAGGACACGGCCGTCAAGGTCATCGTCCTGCGCGCGAACGGCAAGCACTTCTCGGCCGGTCACGACATCGGCACCCCGGAGCGCGACTTCGACACCTATTACGACAACGCCGCCGTCCTGCACTGGGATCACACCGACAAGACCGGTGCCGATCAGCGTCTCGCCCGCGAGATGGAGGTGTACATGGGGATGTGCCGCCGTTGGCGCGACATCCCCAAGCCGCTGATCGCCCAGGTCCACGGCGCCTGCATCGCCGGCGGCCTCATGCTGGCCTGGGTCTGCGACTTCATCGTCGCCTCCGACGACGCGTTCTTCTCCGATCCGGTCGCACGGATGGGTATCCCGGGCGTGGAGTACTTCGCGCACGCATACGCCCTGGGCACCCGGCGGGCGAAGGAGATCCTGTTCACCGGTGAGCGTTTCACCGCCACGCAGGCCGCCGACTGGGGCATGGTCAACCACGTCGTGCCGCGAGACCAGCTCGAGACCAAGGTGAACGAGATCGCCGAGAAGGCGGTCACCATGCCGATACAGGGCCTGTTCCTCAGCAAGAAGGCCGTCAACATCTGCGAGGACCAGATGGGACTCCGCAATTCGATGGACTCGGTCTTCGGTTGGCACCACTTCGCCCATTCGGCCAATGCCGAGGCGTCGGGCGGCGATTCGCTCGGCGGTATGGACGCCAAGTCGATGAAGGCGTCCGCCGGTTCGGGATCGGGTAGCTGACATGGACCTGCTCTTCGACGACGCGGCCGAGCAGTTCCGGGCCGAGGTCCGCTCCTGGCTGGCCGAACACGTTCCGCGCGAACCCCTCCCGTCCATGGACACCGCGGAGGGTTTCGAGGCACACCGCGAGTGGGAACGCACGATGGCCGCCGACCGCATGTCGGTCGTCAGCTGGCCCGAGGAGTACGGCGGCCGCGACGCTCCCCTCCTCCACTGGGTGATCTTCGAGGAGGAGTACTACCGGTCGGGTGCGCCGGGCCGCGTCAGCCAGAACGGCATCTTCCTGCTCGCCCCGACCCTCTTCGAACACGCGAATCCCGCTCAGCTGGAACGCATCATGCCGCGAATGGCGCGCGCCGACGACATCTGGGGCCAGGCGTGGAGCGAGCCGGAGGCGGGTAGCGACCTCGCCTCGCTCCGCTCGACCGCGGTCCGCACCGACGGCGGCTGGCTGCTGAACGGCCAGAAGACGTGGAGTTCCCGGTCGAGTTTCGCCGACCGCGCCTTCGGCCTTTTCCGCACCGACAAGGAGGCCCAGCGACACAGGGGTCTCACCTACTTCATGTTCGACCTGCGTGCCGAGGGCGTCACCGTCCGTCCCATCGCACAGCTCGACGGTGAGGCCGGTTTCGCAGAACTGTTCCTGGAGAACGTCTTCGTGCCCGACGACCCGGCGAATCCCGGCGAGTCCGGGGTCATCGGCGAGGTCGACAACGGCTGGAAGGTGGCCATGAGCACCGCCGCCAACGAGCGCGGACTCTCGCTGCGGGCACCCGGCCGGTTCCTGGCCACCACCGACCGCCTCGTCGAATTGTGGCGGTCGAAGCGGGACGAGGTGCCCTCGACGGCCAACACCGATGCGCGGGTCGCCGACGCCTGGATCGGGGCCCGTGCCTACGAGTTGTCGACCTGGCACACCGTGAGCCGGCTCTCGGCAGGCGGGCAGCTCGGCATGGAGTCCTCGATCAACAAGGTCTTCTGGTCGCAGTGGGACATCGCCGCCCACGAGACCGCCCTCGATCTACAGGGACCGGACGCCGAACTCGACGACGCCTGGATGGACGGCTACCTGTTCTCCCTGTCCGGCCCGATCTACGCCGGCACCAACGAGATCCAACGCAATGTCATCGCCGAGCGACTCCTCGGCCTTCCTCGCGGAGATCGCTGATACCACATGGACTTCCAACTCTCCGACATCCACACGGACCTCGCCGCCACCGTCGACGCCATGCTCGGCAAGGCCGACATGCCCGCCGCGGCGCGAGCATGGGCGGCCGGTGACCGGACCGCCGTGACCAAGGTCTACTCCCAGCTCGCCGACGCCGGGATCAGCGGTCTCCTCATCGACGAATCCCACGGCGGCAGCAGTGCCGGCGCCGTCGAGATGGTCGTCGCCGTCGAACAGCTCGGACGCCACTGCGCACCCGGGCCGATCGTGGAAAGCGTTGCCGTCCTGCCGATCCTGTTGCGCGACGCCGACGTGAACGGCCCCCTGCAGGATCTCGCCGAGGGACGGCTCGCAACGTGTGCCATCGCCCCGCTGCAACCGCTCGCGCCCGATGTCGAGTCCGCCGACGTGTACGTCGTCGAGGACGGCGTGCTGTCGACGGCCACCGTGCTCAGCACCGAACCCTCGGTGGACACCACTCGCACCCTGTCGCGGGTGGCTCCGGACAAGACCCTGGCCACCGGGGTCGACCCGTCCGACGCCGTCGACGCCGGCGCACTCGCCACCGCCGCCGAGCTCCTCGGACTCGGTCAGGCGATGCTCGGCCTCGCCGGCGAGTATGCGCAGTCCCGCAAGCAGTTCGGCCGGCCGATCGGCTCCTTCCAGGCCGTGAAGCACCACCTCGCCGATGTGGCCATCGCACTCGAGATGGCCCGTCCCCTGGTCCATGCCGCAGCGCTGGGCATCGACGGCCAGGTGCCCGAGGGCACCAACGTGTCGCGCGATGTCTCGGCGGCCAAGGTCGCGGCGGCCGACGCCGCGCATCTGTCGGCCCGCCGTTCGCTGCAGGTTCTCGGCGCGATCGGTTACACCGCCGAACACGACATCTCGCTGTACATCACCAAGACCCGCGCGCTCCTGTCCGCCTGGGGCTCGCCCGCGGTCCATCGTCGACGCATCCTGGAGACACTGTGACCACCGAGACTCTCGCGATCTCCGCCGAGGAACGTGAGGCACTGGCCGAGGCGGTGCGCGATCTGCTGCGACGCCGCGGTGACACCGCATCGGTGCGCAAGGCGATGGCGTCGCCCGGCCGCGTCGACCGCGGCCTGTGGGAGACGCTGTGCACCGAGATCGGTGTGGCGGCACTCCCCATCCCGGAGGACGCCGGGGGCGCCGGGGCGTCGTGGGCCGAGTTGGCCGCTGTCCTCGAGGAACTCGGCGCGACCCTGAGTCCGGTGCCCGCCTTCGGGTCCTCGGTGCTGGCGACCGGCGCGATCCTGCTGGCGCAGGACGACGACACCGCGTCGCAGCTGCTCCCCGCCCTGGCCGCCGGCGAGAAGACGGCCGCCCTGTGCTGGGCCGGCGAACGCGGCTGGGAGACCCCGGGCGTGCGCGCGGACGCCGGCTTGCTGTCCGGCACCGCACACTTCGTCGTCGATGCCGAATCCGCGGACACCTTGCTGGTGTTGGCGTCGGGTCCCGGTGAACCGGTCACGTTGCACTCGGTCGCCGCCGATGCCGCCGGCGTCACGGTGTCGCCGTTGCCGCTTCTCGATCCGACGCGTGCGCTGGCCTCGGTGCGGTTCGACGAGGTCGCGTCCACCGCGATCCCCGCACCTGCCGACCTTGCCGCCCGCCTGCGGACGCTGGGGTGGGCCCTGCTCTCCGCCGAACAGGTCGGCGGCGCCCAGCGCGCCCTCGACCTCACCGTCGAGTACACCAAGTCACGCAAGCAGTTCGGCCGCACCATCGGCTCGTTCCAGGCACTCAAGCACCGTATGGCCGACATGTACGTGCTCGCCGAGACGGCTCGTTCGATCTCCCGTGCGGCGGTCGCCGCGGTCGCCGCCGACGATCCCGAGGCTTCCGAACTGGCCCTCGCCGCCCACGTGTACTGCTCGGAGGCCTACCGGCGCATCACCGGCGATGCCGTCCAGTTGCACGGCGGCATCGGCATCACCTGGGAGCACGACATCCAGCTGTACTTCAAACGCGCGCAGGCGTCGTCGCAGATGCTGGGCGCCCCCCATCTCGCAGTCGCCGAAGCCGCTGCAGGCCTGCGCTGACCCCGGCTCTCAGTCGCGGTTGCGAAGGCGGTCCAGCACCCGTTCGATCGGGTCGGTGAGAACCAGCAGCAGGATCGGCCAGCTCCCGGTTTCGGGGAACACCAGCGTGATGATCAGTGCGATCGCCAGGGCCAGCAGGGTTCCCCAGCCGCCGGACGCCGTCGTCCAGCGCCGGGTGGCCTCGTCGTCGGCAAGCAGGTCCGGATGCCGGTGTCCCCACTGGGCGATCGCGACGAGCGCGGCCACCGAGGCCGCGAGCACCCCGATGTAGAAGGTGGTCCCCCATTCGACCCGGCTGTCGTCGATCATCGCCGTGGCGAACGGCAGGATCACGACGGTCAGCAGCCAGACGAAGGTCAGGTTGATCAGGACCGAGTCGTAGGAACGGAAGTACTCCATCGTCTGGTGGTGTTGACGCCACAGGATCCAGATGACGACGAAGCTCACGAAGAAGCTCGTCAGCTCGAGGGAGTGGTCGGAGACCACCTCCGCGACCGAGGTCTCCTCACGCAGGTCGTTCGCGATGTCGACGAGCGGGAGCACCAGCAGCGTGAGCGCGATCGCCACCACCGCGTCCGCGAACGCGATCAGCCGGCTCAGACCTTCTTCCGACTTCCGATTCTCCGGTTCGGCCATGGGTTGAATGTAGAACCCGCCGCTCAGTTGCGCTCACTGTTTCCGTTCGCGCTCACGCGGAATTCGTGAGCGCGAACGGAGTAGGTGAGCGCGACGCGGGTTCAAGCGGGCAGGAAGGAAACACGCCCGCGGGAACTGCCGACGCCGGCTACTCCCCGAACGCCGCCGCGACCGTCGCCTCGTCGAGGCCGTAGTCGGACAGCTGGTAGCGGTGCTGCGGTTTCCGCGCGCCGGACTTGCTCTCCTCGTCGAGCGCGGTCACCGCCGCGCGGGCCGCGTCGGACATGGGGGTGTCCAGCGCTGCGTAGACGCGTTCGACGGTGCCCATCGGGTCCGAGCGGAGGTCGGTGAAGTCGATGTCGAGGAACTGGGCAGGGTCGTACTTCTCCCGGGCACGGGAGAACTCGCGCAGCCCGCGCGACCACAGCTCGAGCTGGTCCTGCCCGATCTGGTCACCGGTGAAGGTCGTCGACCAGCCGGGGGTGGCGTGCTCGGCAAGGCTGCACATCGACGCGATGATGGTCGACGGCGCGCGATGGGTCTGGATCACCAGCGCATCGGGGTAGGCGGCCATCAGGGCGTCGAGCGCGAACAGGTGGCTCGGGTTCTTGAGCACCCACCGCTTACCCGGATCGTTGAGGCCGATCAGCTGCAGGTTCTTGCGATGCCGCTGGTATGCGGGCGTCCAGTCCTGTTCGGCGAGCCAGCGTGAGTAGGACGGGATGTGGGCGAGCGATTCGTAGGAGATCGACGTGACGCTCTGGCGCAACAATTGCCAGCATTCCTCGACCTCGCCCGCGTCCATGTAGTGCAGACCCATGAACTCCGGGTTCTCGACATGGTGCTGCTCGAAGCCGGCCTGGATCTGCTGGTACACCGGGTTGTCGGCCCACGTGTCGCGCGGCGGCCGCGGCTGCGGGAACTCCGCGAGCCACATCTCGAGACCCTGGTGATCCGGGTCGGCGGCCAGGAGCCGGTGCAGCGCAGTGGTTCCCGTGCGCGGCAGACCCGTCACGAAGATGGGCCGGGTGATCTCGACGTCGGCGTGCTCCGGGTTGGCCTTCCACGACGCCTCGCTCAGCAGTCGCGCGACGAGTGCTCCCTTGAGGAAGAACCGGAACATCTTGCTGCCGAGCTCGGTGAGTCCGGCCTCAGACCGGTAGGAGTCGAGCAGGATGCCCAGCGGCTCGAGGTAATCGGTGTCGCCGAAGTCCTCGAGGCCGGCGGCCCGGGCGGCCGAGGCGTGCAGGTCTTCGATGGTCCCGACGTCGGTACGCGCTGCACTAGTCATGGTACTCACCGCAATTCACGTCGAGGGTGTGCCCGGTGATCGCCCGCGCCATCGGGGAGGCGAGGAACATCACGGCGTCGGCGATCTCGTCCGGCTCGGGCAGGCGCTTGAGATCGGACTTCGACGCGGTCTGCTCGTAGACCTGCTCGGGGGTGATCCCGTACTTCTTGGCCACCTCGCCGAAGTACCACTTGAGCTGGTCGTCCCAGATGTAACCCGGCGCCACCGAGTTGATCCGGATACCGCGATCCCCCAGCTCCGACGCCAGGGTCTGCGACATGGCGAGCAACGCGGACTTGGCGATCTTGTAACTGCCGTACCGCGGTTCCGAGTGCCGGATGACCATGGAGTTGATGTTCACGATCGATCCGTTGGCCTCGGCGAGCGAGTCGGTGAACGACTTGATGACGCGCAGGGTCCCGACGACGGTCACGTCGATGCTGCTGGTGATCTGATCGAAGTCGGTGCGCCCCAGTGGTTTCATCGACGGCAGCGCGAAGGCGTTGTTGACCAGGACATCGGCGCGGCCGAACTCGTCGAGTGTGGTGGCGACCAAATTGTCGACGGCGGCATCGTCGGTGATGTCGGTCGGCACGACGAGACTGGTGCCGCCGGCCGCATCTACCTCCGCGGCAACTTCTTTCAGACGCGATTCGGTGCGGGCCGCGAGGACGACCCGAGCACCCTGGGCGGCGGCACGCAGGCAGATCGAGCGACCCAGACCGGGACCCACGCCCGATACGACGACCACCTTGCCGTCGAGGAGACCTGCTCCAGAACTCATCCCAGCATCCTCTCGGCGAACGCGCGCTGGCGTGCCGCGATCCGGTCGGACCAGCCGGCGGCGTCGATCTTGTTGTGTTCGAAGTGCGGCAGGTGAGCGGCCACCTCGTCGATGCCGACGACCGTTGCCGTGGGGCCGAGTTCCGGGCCGATCGGCGAGTCGCTGCGCTGCCAGCGGAACTGCAGGATGCCCTTCTCCCGGCCGGTGGTCTCGATCCAGTTGGCGACGCCGGGATCGCGGTGGGACACGACCATCCGGATCAAGCCGTCCGGATCGACCTGCGCCTGAGCCGAATTGAGGCTGGTCTGGTGGTTCACGTAGTCGAGCGAGATGTACCACATGCTCCCGAGCTGGAATCCCTGATAGGGCGCATCGGATTTCGGGATGGTGATGACCATCGCCTCGTCGGGCCCCAACCGGTAGTGACCCACCGACGAGAACTGGGTGCTGAGTCCGCCCGGTGTCTGGCGGGGTGGGGTGAACGTGTTGACCGGCTCGTCGAGATAGAACCACTTGGGGAAGTTGAACCAGGTGTTGATGCGCGCCGTCAGCATCTTCCCCGCGGTTGCGTACCTACGTGCGACACGGGCGAGATCGGCTTCCGTCGGCGCGGTTCCGACGGTGTCGACGCGCTCGATGGTGATCGAACCCTTGCGCTCGGTCCAGTCGGAGTACACCTCGCGGACCGCGAGCATCGACGCCCCTTCGCCGAGGGCGAAGTAGTTGTCGGGCGGGTCGGCGATCGCCGGCCCGAAGGTCAGCTCGAACGTGCCGTCGTCGGCGATGGTCAGGCGACGGTCGTCGAAGGCGTCCTCGCCGCCGGGCACCGCGGACGGCGTGTAGTCGCCGCGCAGTACCTGGAAGCTGAGATCGGTTGTGGTACCGCGGCGTCCGCGGACCACGTAGGTCCCGGTCGGTTCGACGTCGGCGTGGTAGTACAGCGTGTCCGGGTTGTCGAGACCCATCTTGGTCGACGGCCCGGTGGAGGTCACGAAGTTCGGGTGTGACAACGACCGGCCACGGACCAGCTGGATGATCGCGGCGATGCTGCCCGCGAGGTAGTCGTATCCCTCGGCGAGATCCTGCTCGGTCTCGGCGAACTCCGCCGAGGCGACCAGCTTCTCGGCCTCGGCGATCGCATCGGTCAGGGGCTTGGTCAGGTCCTGCGGTACAGCGATCTCGCGCGAGCTCATAGCCAGGTGTCTCCGCCCGTCCAGGTCAGGAAGTTCTCGAGTTCGGCCTGTGCCGGCGTCACCCGCGGGTGTTCGGTCGACAGGTAGCCGCCGCGGTAGAAGAGCAGCGGCTTGTCCTGCAGCACTTCGCCGAGCGTGAGTGCTCGGCCGATGACGATGTGGTGATCGCCGCCGTCGGTGACCCGTTCGACGTCGCACTCGACCCAGGTCAGCGCGTGCCGGATCACCGGCAGCCCGGCCGGTGACGGGTCCCAGGTGATGTTGGCGAACTTGTCGTCGCCCGGGGCGCCGAAGGCCGCGCTCACGTCCTGCTGTCGGTTGGACAGGACGTTGACGCAGAACTTGCCGGTCTTCTCGATGACCTTCCAGCTCCGGGAGGTCTTCATCGGGCAGAACAGCACCAACGGCGGGTCGAGGGACAGCGCGGCGAACGATTGGCAGGCGAAGCCGACGGGTTTGCCGTCGTCGTCGACGGTCGTGATGACCGTGACGCCGGTGCAGAACTGACCCATCGCGGTACGGAACTGGCGGGAGTCGAACTCCGCGGACCCGTAGGGCGTCTGGGCCATGTCAGTTCTTGAACCCGACGCTGAAGTCATGCCCCCACAGACTGACCGCGGTGCTCTCCCGGGCGATCCACTCGTCGTCGTTGACCGTTCTTCCCTCGCAACCGAACTCGACGTCGAAGCCGCCGGGCGTCTTCATGTAGAAGGAGAGCATCAGGTCGTTGACGTGCCGGCCCAGGGTCGCCGACATCGGCACCTTCTTGCGCAGGGCGCGGTCGAGGCACAGGCCGACGTCGTCGGAGTTCTCGACCTCCACCATCAGGTGGACGATGCCGGTGCTGTTGGGGATCGGCAGGAATGCCAACGAGTGGTGTCGCGGGTTGCAGCCGAGGAACCGCAGCCACGGGACCTCGTCGCCCTCTTCGCGTCCGACGACCTGCGGGGGCAGGCGCATCGAGTCGCGGAGCTTGAATCCCAGGACGTCCCGGTAGAACTCGAGTGCAGCCTTGTCGTCCTCACAGGTGAGCACGACGTGACCGAGTCCCTGTTCCTCGGTGACGAAGCGGTGACCGTAAGGGCTGACGATGCGGCGGTGCTCGAGCGCGGCCCCGTGGAACACCTCGAGGGTGTTGCCGGCGGGGTCGTCGAACACGATCATCTCGGCGACACGGCGATCGGCGATCTCCTCGTCTTTGCCCTCCCGGAAGACGACGTGCGCACCGGCCAGGCGGTCGCGGACCTCCTGCAGCGCAGCAGCGTTCGCGACCTCCCACCCCGCGCTGGCCAGGCGGTCGTGCTCCGAGGGCACGATGACCAGGCGGGCGGGGAAGTCGTCCATCCGCAGGTAGAGCGCGCCCTCGGTGAGCCCCGAGCCCTCGATCATGCCGAGGACCTTGAGGCCGTAGGTGCGCCACGCCTCGATGTCGGTCGCCTCGATCCTCATGTATCCCAATGAACGGATCGGACAGTCAGTCATCTCCACGATCTCCTGTTTTCCTGCTCCCGGGGGAGCGAGTTTGCGAGCGTTCCCTGCCCCCTGAGGAGCGAGCCTGCGAGCGTTCCC
>NZ_JSYC01000046.1:0-40286 GCF_054823965.1 Gordonia sp. GN26
GAACGACACACTCCGATCCCCGAACACCAAAGCATCACGACCCGGATTCGCCGCCACCGCACGCGACAACCCGTCAGCCAACGACCCGAGTCCGGCGAACATGGCCGAATCGATTGTCGCCGAGCCGTTCTCGAGGGACGCAACGGTCGACGTCTCGTCCTCGGAGATGAGTGGCGCGTCTCCGACGGACATCCGTGGCGTCGAGGTCAGGGCATCGAGCAGCCGTACGAATCGGCGCCCGATGAGCGCAGCCGTCGACGGATCGAACAGATCCGTGGCGAAGGTGACCGTTCCGGACCACTCACCCGAGTCGAGGGAATGCAGACCGACCGTCAGGTCGTACTGCGCGGGGATGACCGGCGGATCGATCTCGGTGAACTTCAGTCCGCCGACCGTCGCGTCCAGCTTGTGGGCCGACCGCGCGGGATCGAACGACAGCATCACCTGCGCGAGCGGTGCGAAGGCCTCACTGCGCACGGGCGCAAGGGTTTCGACGAGTGTCTCGAACGGGACGTCGCCGTTGGCGAAGGCGTCGAGATCGGCGGCCCGCACCTCGTCGAGGAAGTCGAGAAAGGACTTGCCGGCATCGACACCCGTGCGCAGGACGAGGGTGTTGACGAACATACCGACCAGCGGCTCCACCACGGCATGCGTGCGACCGGCGATCGGCGTGGCGATGGCCACGTCGTCGGTGGCGGCCACCCGTGACAGCAGCACGGCCAGTGCGGCGTGGGCGACCATGAACGGTGTGGCGCCGCTGATCCGGGCGATGTCCTCGACGCGTGCGACGACTTCGGCGGGTACGTCGAAGGCGACCTGGTCACCGCGGTTGGTCGCGACGCGAGGCCGCTCCCGGTCGGTGGGTAGGTCGATGACGTCGGGGAGATCGGCCAATCGCTCCGTCCAGAAGCGCAGCTGACCCGCGACCAACGAAGTCGGGTCGGACGCGTCGCCGAGAACGCGATGTTGCCAGAGCGCGTAGTCGGCGAAGTGCACCTCGAGCGGCGCGAAGTCGGGCTCGCGGTGCTCGGCCCGCGAGGTGTAGGCGGTGAGGAGGTCGGCGACCAGCGGCCGCATCGACTCGCCGTCGGCCGCGATGTGGTGCACCACCACGCCGAGGATCGTCTCGTCGGTGTCGGTGCGCAGCACAGCGACTCGGATCGGCATCTGCTCGGTGACGTCGAAACCGGCCGAGACCGCGGATTCGAAGACCTCCGGCGAGTCGGTGACCGTCCAGTCGAGAACCGATTCGGCCTGTGCGAGCGGCAGAATGACCTGGTTCGGCCGACCGTCGGCGGCCGGGAACACCGTTCGCAGAACGTCCTGGCGGGCGATCACGTCGGCGACGGCGGTACGCAACACATCGACGTCGAGATGTCCGGTGATCCGGAGCAGGACCGGGATGTTGTACGTCGGCAGCGTCGGGTCGAACTGGTTGATGAACCACATCCGCTGCTGGGAGAACGACAGCGGGATGACATCCGGGCGGGGATCGGCGGGAGTGATCGGCTCGAGACCGGGCGCCGCATCCTTCACCCGGGCTGCCAGGCCGCGGACGGTGGGTGCATCGAACAGATCGCGCATGTTGAGGTCGACGTTGAGGACCTCACACGCCCGACCCACGATCTGGGCTGCGATCAACGAGTTGCCACCGACGTCGAACACGGACTCGGTGACGCTGATGTCCTCGAGACCGAGTACCGCCGTGAACACGTCGACGAGCGCGCGTTCGGTGTCGTCCGCGGGCGGCACGTACTCGACGCCGGACTCGAAAACAGGCTTGGGCAGTGCTTTTCGGTCCAGCTTCCCGTTCGCGGTGAGCGGCAAGCGTTCCACGCCGACGACTGCGTCGGGAACCATGTACCCGGGCACGTGTGCGGCCATCGCCGACCTGACCACGGCGGCGTCCACGTCCTCGCCGGGAGCCACCACGAGGTAACCGACCAGCTGGTCACCACGGTCCGGGTCCTCGATCACCCGAGCGGCTGCTGCGGCCGCCTCCGGCATCGCGGCCAGCAACGCCGCCTCGATCTCACCGAACTCGATCCGGAAACCGCGCAGTTGGACCTGCGCGTCGTTACGGCCGAGATACTCGATGTCGTCACCGACCCGCCGGGCGCGATCGCCGGTCCGGTACATCCGGGAGCCGTCATCGGCGAACGGGTTCGCGACGAATCGCGAGGCCGACAGACCCGGCCGTTTCAGGTAGCCGGAGGCCAACTGGCCTCCGGTCACATAGATCTCGCCCGGCACGCCCTGCGGTACCGGGTTCAACCGCTCGTCGAGTATGTGGATACCCAAGGAGGTCAGCGGTCGGCCGATCAGTGACGCGTCGGTGCCGGCGACCGAATCCCGGTCGAGCGCACGGAAACTCACATGCACGGTGGTCTCGGTGATGCCGTACATGTTCACCAGCTGCGCGGTGTCGGACGGGTTCTCGTCGTACCAGCGGCGGACCTGATCGAAACTGAGCACCTCGCCGCCGAACACCACGTACCGCAACGCCAGTTCGCGCCGATCGCCCCGACGAGCGTCGATCAACTGGTAGAACGCCGACGGGGTCTGACTCAGCACCGTCACCTGTTCGGTCACCAGGATGTCCAGGAATGCTCGTGGATCCCGTGCCAGGTCGCGATCGATCACCACCAGCCGAGCCCCGGAGAGCAGCGGGCCCCACATCTCCCACACCGAGAAGTCGAACGCATACGAGTGGAACATCGTCCACACGTCCGTGGCGGAGAACTCGAAATCGTCTGCCGCGGCGTCGATCAGGGTGACGACGTCACGATGGGTGATCTCGACGCCCTTCGGCCGTCCGGTCGACCCCGAGGTGTAGATGACGTACGCCCGCGAGTCCGCGGGCACCCGCGCCGGGTCCGTGGAGGCGACAGGTTCACCCGCGAGAGCCTCCACGTCGACGACCATCGCCCCGTCCGGGAGGCGATCCCACAGGGCGTGATCGGCTGACGACGCATCGCCGATGACCACTGCCACCTCGGCGTCGGCGACGATGAACGACAGGCGTTCGACCGGGTTACCCAGATCCAGCGGCAGGTATCCGGCCCCGACCTTCATCACACCGAGGATCGCGGACATGAGGTCGACCGTCCGGGCGGTGGCGATGCCGACCAGGTCACCGGCGGCGACCCCGCGGGCGGCGAGCCCGGCGGCCACCGCGTCCGAGCGAGCATCGAGCTCGCCATAGGTCAGCGACCGGCCCGACGCCGACACCGCTACCCGATCCGCGAACCGGTGCGCGGCAGAGCGGAACAGACCCGGCAGCGACTCCCAATCGGAGGTTCCGGCCAGTGCCCACGCCGCGGTCCGGATCTGCTCGACGACGCGACTCGTCGTCGTGGCGATCTCATTCGGCGCGAGTCCTGCCAGCGACAACTGACCGGTGACAGCGGCTCCCACCGCCGCCTCCGTATCGATCCCCTGCGCGGCGAGAACTCCCGCGGTCATCGAGACCGTCGCGTTCAGTGCGGCGAACGGGACCGGGCCGGACTTGCCCTCGAAAGCGGTCTGCGCAGGAGCGACCGACGCGGCATGTGCGATCAGTTGCAGGGTGGACGGCCGAGCGCCCCAACCACGCGAGATGTCAGCGGCGTCAGAGTCGACGGTCACGTCCTGTTGTTTCCTTCTGAAGCGGTGGACAGATCGATGATCGCGGAGGCGTTGGAGCGCAGGCCGCTCAGAACCTCGTCGAGCGCGCCCGGACCACCTGCGGCCAGACTGGGCACCACACTCATCAGTGCCATCGTGAGCGTGGCGTCGGAGTCCGATCCCGGAAGGGCGGCCGCCATTGCTCTCACCATGTCCGACAGTTGACCGAAGTCGACGCTCACGCCGTCGTGTTCCACGGCGATCCCCCCGGGATCGGTGTCGCCGGCGATGGTGACGAGATCGGTGAGTCGGATGTCTGCCGGAACCGGATCGACGGCTTCGGCCTGCTCATCAGCGGTGAGGATCACGATGTCCCCGACGATACACTCGGCGTCGGCGGCGACGGCTTCGAGGATTCCGAGATACCGCTGCGCCATGACCTCGATCGTGGACCGATCGAAGAGATCGGTAGCGTAGACGAGCTGCGCCTTCATCGCGCCGGCTCCCGGGTTGTGTCCGGCCGCTGCCGGGTCGTTCGGGTACAGATTCAACTGCAGATCGACCTTGGCCGGGATGATCCCCTCGGCCACCGGTGACACGACCACGTCGCCGAGTTCGAGCGACGGGAAGTCGATGTTCTGGAAGGCGAACATCACCTGGAACAACGGATTGTAGGACGTAGTCGGCGCACTCAGGATCTTCGCGACGATCGTCTCGAAGGCGACGTCGGTGTTGGCCATGTCGGCGAGGTCATCACGACGCACCCGGGACAGCAGATCGCTGAACTTCTCCCCGTGGTCGATCCGGGTCCGCAACGCGAGGCTGTTGACGAACATGCCCACCACCTCGTCGAGCGCCTGTTCGCCACGTCCGGCGTACGGCGTGCCGATCACGAGGTCGTTGCGTCCGCTCAGACGCGACAACAGCACCGCGTAGGCGGCATGGGTGACCATGAACATCGTGGTGTTGTTCGCGCGTGCGACGGACTCCAGGGACCGCGCGAGATCCTCGGGGATCTCGAACTCCACCTGATCGCCGACGTACGACGGCGTCCTCGGCCGGGGCCGATCCGTCGGCAGATCGATGGTCTCGGGGGCCCCGGACAGGCGGTCGAGCCAGTAGTCGAGCTGGCGCTGCGCCTCGGTGACACCGTGGTCGTCGGTGGTCGCCAGCCGCTCGGCCTGCCACAGGGTGAAGTCTGCGTACTGGACCGGCAGCGGCGCCCACGTCGGCGGGAGCCCGTCGTGGCGGGCTGCGTAGGCCATCATCAGGTCGCGGGCCAGCGGCGCCATCGAGGCGCCGTCGGCGCTGATGTGGTGCACGACGAAGACGACCACGTGCTCGTCCTCGTCGACACGCAGCAGGGCGAGGCGGACCGGCGGGGCGGTCGTGATGTCGAACCCGCGGCCGGTCACGGCCGCGATGGCGTCGGCCACGCTCCCCGAGACCGGTACCGGGGTCACGTCGAGGCCGGCGACCTCGTCGGGTGGGCTGATGATCTGCATCGGTTCGCCGTTGATCATCGGGTAGCTGGTCCGCAGCGATTCGTGCCTGCGGAGCAGGTCGTCCACCGCGGCGCGCAGTGCGTCGACGTCCAACCGGCCGCGCAGCTCGAGAGCGAGGGCGACGTTGTAGGCCGGGGACTTCGGATCGGCGCGGCTGAGCAGCCACATACCACGCTGAACGGCGGACACCGGGACCATCTCGGCGCGCTGACGCGCGATCAGCGGTACCGCCGAGTGACCGGAGAGGCTGTTGGTGATGTATTCGGCGAGCCGGGCCACATCTGCGGACTCGAAGATCGCCTTCACTGGGACCTGCCGGTCCAGCGCCGCCGACAGACGTGCGGACACCTTGGTGGCCGACAGCGAGTTGCCACCCATCTCGAAGAAGCCGTCGTGCACGCTGACCCGCTCGACCCCGAGCACCTGGGCGAAGACCTCGGCGACGATGGCTTCGAGCTGCGTCCGCGGCGGGACGAAGTCCTTGCTCGCGCTGAAGTCGACCGGCGGCAGCTTGGTGCGGTCGATCTTGCCGACGTTGGTCAGTTCGAAGGAGTCGACCACGACGATCGTGTGCGGGACCATGTAGCGCGGCAGGAGCTGCGTGACGTGCTCGGTGAGCGCCTCGGGCATCGGCGAGCGATCGTCGGTCGCGGTCACATACGCCACCAGAACGTCTTCGCCGGCCGGTCCGGGCACACCGAGGCTGACCGCGTTGGCGACATCCGGGTGGGACATCAACGCGTTGTCGACCTCACCGAGCTCGATGCGGAGTCCGCGCACCTTCAGCTGGAAATCGTCGCGGCCGTGATAGATCAACCGCCCGTCGGCACGACGGACGACCCGGTCACCGGTCCGGTACATCCGCGTCCCGTTCGAGTACGGGTTCGCGATGAACCGCTCGGCGGTCAGACCGGGGCGGCCCAGATAACCGATGGCCAGCTGATCGCCCACGAGGTAGAGTTCGCCGACCACCCCGGCCGGGGTCGGCCGCAGTCCGCGATCCAGGACGAGGGCCCCGACTCCGGGTACCGCCGTTCCGATCGTCATGTCGTCGGCGGGCGAGAACGGTCCGTCCGCGGTGGCCCAGATGGTCGTCTCGGTGGGGCCGTAGAGGTTGAAGAACCGGCGACCCGCGGACACCCAGCGGCGCATCAGTTCCGGCGGGCATGCCTCGCCCGCACTCAGCACCGTGGTCAGCGACGGCACCGCTGCCGGCTCCAGGGTCGCCAGTGCCGACGGCGTCATGACCGCATGTGTCACACCGGATTCCGCGATCAGCTGCTCGAGCTGGTCGCCGGCGTAGGTGTCCGGGTCGGCGACGACCAGCTGACCGGCCGACCCGAAGGCCATCGTCAGCTCGAAGACCGACGCATCGAAGCTCGGGGACGCTACGTGCAGTACCCGCGAGGTCTCGTCGAGCCTCAGGATCTCACGCTGATTCGCCATCAGGTTCGCCAGACCGCGATGGCTCACCGCAGCGGCCTTGGGCTTGCCCGTCGAACCCGAGGTGTAGATGAGGTACGCCATCTCGTCGACGCGTGTGGGTCGGACGAGTTCACCCGCTCCGATCGGGGCGATGGGGTGGCCGGCGAGACGCAACTCGGTCTCGCTGTCGTCGACGATGATCCACTCCGCACCGCTGTCTATCGCGTCGACCCCGGCATCCGCGGTGGCCAGTCCGACGCGCGCGCCGCTGTCGCTGACCATCGCGGATCGGCGCTCGGCCGGGTGCATGGGATCGATCGTGACGAAGGCGGCACCGGAACGGATCACCGCGATCGTGCACAGCACCGAGCGCGCCGATCGGCGAGCACTGATGGCGACGACGTCGCCGGGTCCGATTCCCCGCGAGATCAGTTCCCGCGCAAGCTGATTGGTCCTAGCGTCGAAGACATCCGGGGTGATCTTCTCGCCGGCGACGAGTACCGGTGTCGCCGAACCGGGCGAGCACGTCCCCAGCAGATCGGCGAACACCACCGGCGTCCGACCGGCGGGCTCGGCGGTCAGCTCCCGAACATCGGCAGCGGGCACGATGTCGAACCGGCCGATCGCCTCGGTGGGGGTGGACGTCATCTGATCGAGCAGCATGGTCAGCGCCTCGGCCATCGACTCCACCGTCGACCGGTTGAAGAGATCGGTGGCGTAGGAGAATTCGAGCGCCACACGTTCGGAACCCGTACCGGCGAACTCGGTGGCGGTCACCGACAGGTCGTACTTCGCGGACGGGATCCGGATGTCGAGGACGTCGAACTCCCCCGTCTGGGCGAGAACGGCCGACGAATCGCGCTGGAAGGTGAAACCGACCTGAAACAGCGGGCTGTGGGCGCGCGACCTGCTGGGCGACACCTCGTCGACCACCATCTCGAACGGCACCTGGGAGTACTCGAGCGCGCCGGTACGTGCACGGTGTGCGCGATCCAGCAGTTCGGCGACCGAATCACCCGGGCGGATGTTCAACCGCAGGACGACGGTGTTGACGAACATGCCCACGAGGTCGGCGAGTTCGGGTTCGTCGCGCCCGGCGACCGCGGTACCGATGGACACGTCGTCGGTGTCGCCGAGCCGGCCGAGGACGGCCGCCAAGGCCACATGCAGGACGGTGAACGTGGTGACGCCGAAACGTCCGGCCAGCGAGCGGATCTTTGCGAACTGCTCCGGCGAGATCTCTGCGTCGACGTAACCGCCTCTCCCCGTGGGGATCTGCGGACGGGGCCGATCGGTGGGGAGCGCCAGCAGCTCGGGCTGGCCGGCCAGCTGATCCCTCCAGTAGGCGAGCTCTCGCGCCATGCGGGCATTCTCGTCGTCGGCCGAACCGAGGGTGTCGCGTTGCCACACCGCGAAGTCCGCGTACTGGACCGGGAGAGGTTCCCAGGCCGGCGCCAGTCCGTTGACCCGGGCCCCGTAGGCGGCGAGGAGGTCGACGATCAGGGGGCGCAGCGACGCGCCGTCGCCGACGATGTGATGGAGGACCACCAGGAGCACGTGGCCGTCAGCGGGGGTTTCGAACAGGGAGGCACGGAAGGGTACCTGCGAGACGAGGTCGAAACCGGCCGCGGCCTGCGCGGCGACGGCGTCGAGGAGATCGGCCTCGGTCGTGGTGTGGACGCTGAGCCGTACCTGGTCCTCGACGTCGGCGACGTCGACGATCTCCTGGATCGGCTCACCGTCGATCGACGGGAAGCGAGTACGCAGCGGCTCGTGCCGGATCACGACGTCACGGACCGCCGCGCGCAGTGCGTCGACATCGACGTCGCCGCGCATGCGGACCGCGCCGGGCATGTTGTAGGTCCCCGAAGACGGATCCATCCGGTTGATGAACCAGAGTCGGGATTGCGAGTACGAGACCGGGATGGTCTCCGGCCGCGTACCCCGACGCAGGGGCGGCCGCGCCTCGACCACCGCGGCATCGGCGATGGCGGCGGCCAGCTCGCCGACGTCGTTGCTGTTGAAGATGTCGCCCAGCGCGACTGCCCGCGAGTACTGCTTTCGCAGCCTCGACGCCAGCCGGGCCGCGGCCAGGGAGTCGGCACCGAGAGCGAAGATGTTGTCCCGCATGCCGATTCGCTCGACACCGAGGACGTCACCGACGATCTCGGCCACCTTTTCCTCGATCTCCGACCGGGGAGCCACGTAGACACGCTCGGCAGCCGCGGTGGAAGCGGGCGCGGGGAGCGCGCGTCGGTCCAGCTTGCCCGAGGCGTTCACCGGGAAGGCCTCGAGAACGACCACTGCGGACGGAACCATGTGTGCGGGAAGGCCGTTGCGCGCGGCACGCATCTGCCGGTCGACGATGACCTCGGCCGGGATCGTGGTGTCGCGGGGTTTGACGTAGGCGACGACTGCGGCGCCGCCGGCGTCGGTGCGGGCGATCGCCACGGCCGCGGAGACCGATCCCTCGGCCAACAGCACGGACTCGATCTCGCCGAGTTCGACGCGCTGTCCACGGATCTTGACCTGGAAATCGGTGCGCCCCAGGTACTCGAGCATCCCGGTTGCGTTCCACCGCACCAGATCTCCGGTCCGGTACATCCGGGTGCCGGCGTCGAACGGATTGGCCACGAACCGCTCGGCAGTCAGCCCGCCACGGCCGAGATACCCGTCCGCGAGCTGAGCACCGGCGAGGTACAACTCGCCGACCACCCCGACGGGCACCCGACGGAGCTGGGAGTCGAGCACATAGGTGTCGGTGTTGGCCACCGGTCGCCCGATGGGCATGTGGACTTCCCCACCACCGACGCGATACTCGGTGACGTCGACCGCCGCTTCGGTGGGACCGTAGAGGTTCACCAACTCCGAATCCGAGTGTTCGACCACTTGGGTCGCGAGATTCGCCGGCAGCGCCTCACCGGAGGTGAAGACCCGTCGGACCGTGGCCGGGATCGCCGGCTCGCCGGTCGCCGCCACTTCGACGAACACGTCCAGCATCGACGGCACGAAGTGGAGCGTGGTCACCCCGCGTTCGACGATGGTGTCGCGGAGGTAGGCCGGGTCCCGGTGCCCACCGGCGCGGGCGACCACCATTCGCGCGCCGATCTGCAAGGGCCAGAACAACTCCCAGACCGAGACGTCGAATGTGATCGGCGTCTTGTAGAGAACGGCGTCGGAAGGGTCGATGCGGTAGTGGTCCTGCATCCACGCCAGTCGGTTGACGACGGCACCGTGCGAGACCTGCACGCCCTTCGGGACACCGGTCGAACCGGACGTGAAGATCACGTAGGCGGCCGAGTCCGGACGGATGCTGCCCTCGTCCACCGGAAGCCGGCGAGACGATGCATCGGCCGCTGAGGAACCGGCGTTCGCGAGGAACTCGCGGTCGATCACCACGGTCGGTTGTGCGGTGTCGAGGATCAGGCTCCGACGGTCCTCGGGTTGCTCCACGTCGACGGGTACGTATGCGGCGCCGGCCATCAGGGTCGCGTACACGGCCATGACCTGCTCCACGCCGCGTTCGACCAGTACTGCCACCTTGTCACCGGGTCGTACGCCCGCCTCGACCAGGGCGGCTGCGAGCTCACGGCTTCTCGCATCGAACTCGCGGTAGGTGAACTCGGCGTCGTCGGTGACGATCGCCGGCGCATCGGGGTTTTCGGCCACACGCGTGGCGAACAGGTCGAGAAGCGTGTGGTTGCCGGCCTGCGCCGCGGTCCAGTCGGTGCGCGGCCCGCGTTCGAAGTGATCGAGTTCGGCATCCTCTCCCGGCAGCAGGACCGGCATGCTGTCGATCGGGGCGTGGACGTTGTCGAAGAGGCGCTCGACGAAGGCCAGGAACCGGCGATGGTGTGACGCGATCTCGGCTTCGGAGTACAGATACGGGTTGCCGTGCAGGTCGACCACCAGAGGCGCGTCGGGACTCGACTGATACAGGTTGATCAGCAGGTCCTCGAGAATGCCCGAGGTCAGGATGCGGTAGTCCATCGACGTGCCGTCGATGGACACCTGGTCGTCGAAGAAGACCATGTTGATCGTCGGGCCGAACGAGACCGAGTTCGCCTCCAGTCCGGCGTCACGGCGGATGTCGTCGGATCGGTACCGCTGGTGACGGAGCGCGCCGGTGAGTTCGAGTTGAGCCGCGGCGACCAGTTCACGGCCCGTGCTACCAGAGACGTCGCGCAACCGGATCGGCAGCACGTTGGACACCATGCCGCCCGAGGCCTTGATCTTCGCGGTGGTGCGACCGGTCACCGGCAGCGTCATCACGATGTCGTCCGAGCCGGTCATCCGGGACAGGAACGCCCCGAAGGCTGCCGACATGAGGACGGCCAGCGAGCTGTTGAACTCGGTGGCGAGGGCTTCGAGGCGCCTCTGCTGCGCGACCGGCAACTCGCCGCCGGCGACGACGTTGTCGAACGAGAGCGGTGCAGTGCTCGCACCGTGCGCGAGGGTCACCCGTTCGGGTAGGTCGGACACCCGCGACAACCAGTGCTCGCGATCGGTCTCGCGGCGGTTGCTGGCCTGGTAGGTGTCCTCGTAGGTCACGATCTCGGCCATCGTTGCCGGGATCCGGTCCTTCGGCTGCTCGCCGCGTCGGATGGCGTTGTAGCGGTCGACGGTACGTCGCATGATCGACAACGCCGCGTAGCCGTCGATGATGATGTGGTGGGCGCGGTTGTACCAGAATGTCCGGTCGTCGGCGACCTGCAAGATCGCGATGACGATCAGCTGGTCGTTCATGAGGTCGACCGGGCGCCGGTACTCGGCCTGCATCCACGCCATCGCGGCGCCGACCGGGTCGGATTCGCCGCGGAAATCGATGATGTCGACGTGCTGATCGAACTCGAGATCGACGTACTGCACCGGGACCCCGTCGATCTCGGCGAGCCGGACGTACGGTGACTCCAGAGTCTTGCCGACCTCGACACAGCAGCGTTCAAGGAGGTCGATGTCGAAACCACCGGGTTCGTGCCGGACGTCGACGTACTGGGCGATGTTCACCGAGTAGTCGGGCGACAAGGTGTCGGCGAACCACATTCCTCGTTGTGCCGCGGTGAGAGGCAGGACTTCAGTGATGTTTTTTCCGACAACGTTCGCGCTGTCGCTGTTATCGGCGGTCGCCACGGACGCTGACACTCCTCACTGCCTCGACTGCCTCGGGTCTATCGATTAGACCTGATACGACCCATAGATTTCGTCCCACAAACACCAAACCTAGGCCGTTTCTTCAGGTTGCGATCGTGTCACGCACGGAAATGCCCGAGAAATTGTTCGGACAACCGAGCGGGCACCACTTCGGTTAATCGACCTGAGCCCTCCTTAGCGTTACATTCAACGGTGTCATTCAGCTTTCCATGCGACTATCCGCGAGCACGGCGGCTCGCCGTGTCCAGCTCGGATTTCGCCAAGTCGGCGGGCCCGAAACGACCCAGAACAGGTTGGCTGTGCGTCAGAGGCCTCAGCCCGTGCCACGCACCCTGTTTCTTACCGCGGTGTACCCACCGATTGAACGCTCAACACGTTATCGGATGCGAACGATCGGTCGGTGACGGCCTCACCTGGCGGTCGCGGCCTTCCGGTATCCGCGCAGCGCGGGGTAGATCGACAGCGCCAGCAGCGCAACCGTCCAGATGCTCACCTTGAGGAGGTTCTCCGCGATCGGGCCTCCGACCGCGAGCGCTCGCATCAGATCGATGGCCGGCGTCATCGGTTGGTTCGCCACGATCGGCTGCAACCAATCCGGGTACGCGCTCAGTGGCGAGAACCCCGAGTTGAAGAACATCAACAGACTCGAGAAGAGACCGAGGTACGGCACGATCGGCGCCCCCGGAGCCGCGTTGACGGCCAGTGCGAGCGTCATGATCCCGAACGCTGCGCCGTACGCCAGGGCGACCAGCACCAGACCTATGGCCGGGCCGAACCCCTGCGTGAAGCGGAAGCCGATCAGGTGCCCTGCGGCCAGCAGCAGCAGGGTCGTGACGAATATGCGGACCAGGTCCGATGCCACTCGCGAGGTGAGGTCGGCGCCTCGATTGATCGGGAGCACGTACAACCGGGCAAGCAGCCCCGTTCGACGTTCCCTGTTCAGGCGAGTCGCCGACGCGATCGACCCGAACATCGCGCCGACCAATATGACCAGAGGGACCGTGCCGTACGCACTGTCCTGTCCGGTGGCCCTGCCGATGGCGTCGCCGAGCACGACTTTGAACATCAGCATGCTCAGGGCGGGCATGACCAGCGACTGGACCAGCGTCGGAACGTCTCGGACGAAAACCCGCAACTGACGACCGGTGAGGGCCAGGCTCTGACTCCACCAAGCATGGACCGACGACTCCGCACGCATCGAGGTCCCGGGCGCCGAGACCTGATCGCTCGACCCCTGAGGGCGCGACTCCGATGCCCGCAGACCTTGGCCCGCCTCGACGTCGGTAGGTGAGGTACTCACACGCGAACCTTCCGATTGCCGATGCCGAGGAGAACCACCGCGGCCGCGAACATCCCGAGGCACCACCACACCGTTGATTGGAGTATCTCCCACGTCAGGACACCGCTGTCGGACGCGCGCATGACGTTCACGAACTGGGAGATGGGCTGGTTGCGCACGAAGGGCTGAATCCACTCCGGGAACTGTGAGACCGGGACGAAACCGCTCGACATCATGCCCAGGATCAGAGTCGGGAGCATCAGGGCCTGGCTGGTGGCCTCCGGGCTCCCGGCGACCAGGCCGATGCCGTCGGCGAGCAGTGCAATCAGTAGTCCGACTACCAAGGCGGTCGCGTAGAGACCGATAGTCCCGGTGAGGCCACCCATCGGACGCCAGCCGATGACCGCACAGGCCACAGTCGCGCAGATCAATGAGACCACCAGCAATACGGCGTTCGCGCTGAGTCGCGCGAACATCGGGACAGCCGACGGCATCGGCAAGACACGAAACCGGGTGTTGATTCCGTCCGTGTCATCGAAGGCGGCGCGCATCGCGGCAGACGAGGCCGCGAAACCGACGGATTGGAGCACGATGATCGGCATCAGGAACTGACCGTAGTTGACGCCATAGGTGTCCATGACCGCGCTCAACGGCAGATAGAAACACACCGCGAGGAACACCGGTGAGACGAACGCGAATACGAACTCACCGTTGCGGAACACTTTCGAGATACCGCGCACGCTGAGCGCCCACCATTGTTGCATCGGCCGGGTTCGCGCTTCGGCGGGAGTGCGCAGGGACGACGGGGAACCGAGCATTGTCTCCGACATGACCGGACTACCCCCCGCCCGATTCGGGATCGGTCAGCGCCAGGAACACCTCATCCAGCGACGGGCGTCGCATCGCTACGTCAGATAGCTGAATCGACGCTTCGGTGGTGCGACGGATGACCTCGACGAGTGTTTCGGTCCCACGCGGGGCAGGAACCGAAACGGCGTGTTCATCAGTATGTGCCGCGCCACCCGCCATGAGGTCGGCCAACACCTCGAACAGCCTGGGCAGGTCGGCAGTGTGAGCGGGAGTGACCTCGCAATACGCCGCGCCGGTCGCCTCCTTGAGCTCGTCCGAAGTGCCTTGCGCGATGACCTGCCCTTTGTCTATGACCACGATGTTGTCCGACAACACGTCGGCCTCTTCGAGGTATTGCGTGGTGAGCAAGATCGTCACCCCCTCGTCGCGGAGCCGCCCGACCAGCGACCACACTTCAAGCCGGCTGCGGGGGTCGAGACCTGTGGTCGGCTCGTCGAGGAACACCACCTTCGGAGAGGTGACGAGGCCACACGCGATGTCGATACGCCGGCGCATACCGCCCGAGTATTGGCCCACCCGCTTCCCGGCGGCATCAGAAAGCCCGAAGGTGTCGAGCAACTCGTCGGCACGGGACTTTGCGGCGGATTTGGGGAGTCCGAGCAGGCGTCCGAACAGAATCAGGTTCTCGCGCCCCGTGAGTGACTCATCGAGCGCAGCAAACTGGCCGGTCAGCATGATCGACCGGCGCACGGCAGCCGAATCTGAGACGACATCGTGCCCGTTGACGGTTGCGGAGCCCCCGTCCGGTTTGAGAAGGGTGCACAGCATGTTCACCGTGGTCGTCTTGCCGGCACCATTCGGTCCGAGTAACGCGACGATGCTGCCCGCCGGAACGGAAAAGCTCACGTCCCGTACCGCGAGGGTGTCCTTGAAACTCTTCCGAAGGTTGTTGACCTCGATGGCAGGGATCCTCCCCGGCTCAGCCGATTTGGTGGCTCGGACACTATTCGATCTCACTTCGACGCCGTCGGTCGTCACCTGCATAGCGTCGCCCCGCAGCGCCGCGTCATCGACGCCACGTGCAGCGGCTGCTTCGATGAACGGTGCGTGAGCGGAGAGGTTTGTCGTTGGATTGCCCGAGTCATCGACGGTCGTCGCGGACACGGGATTCGTAGACCTGCTACTCAGGTCCGTGCTCGCCGGCTCGGACCCCGGTTCCGTCGGTGCCCTGTCTGCCCGGTCCACGTGTGACTCGGCATGTACATCACGCTCGCCGGCGGAATCGTTCGATCCGTTCGTCGGGGCGCCCATACGCTCATTCTCCAGACGCCACGCCCGCAACTTTGCCGCCACGTCGTCCGAGCCGTCCCGCGAGTCCTCGGGCTCGGTCCACTCCACAGTCGGGGTTCCCTCATCGGGCCGCCGATGCCGGGGTTGGTGCATGGCATCCGGGGATTGTTGACCACCGGCCACAGGCATCTCTTCCTTCAGTAGGTTCTTCGCGCCGCATTCGAGAATCGAACCGGACACACTCCAGCCTATCCATCGCGAGGCCGGTGACAACGCAGCGACAGCCGCTTGCACGGCCAGTCAAGTGCTTACCCTGCTGATCGTTCTTGGGTCGCCGTACATTAGCCAAGTCGAATGACAGTGTCTCAGGGCGTGCATCGTAGAGTCCATAACACTCTCGAGGTCATACCAATGCGTACCGATAACCGTTTGGTGCAGGAGCCTCGTCCTGCGGTCGAGGGCAACGATCGAGAGCGGAACGGCGACCAGTCGACCTGAGCTGCCCGCTACCTTTTGAGAGAGTGTCCCAATGACGAACCCTGACACCGACCGCGAGATCCTCACGTGGGAGCTCAACGGCACCGCCTGCCGCGAACTCGCGCGGCAGGTCGTCGACGACGGTTTCGTGCCCGACATCATCCTGGGCATCGCCCGCGGCGGCCTGATCCCGGCCGGCGCGATCGCCTACGCCCTTGACTGCAAGCTGATGATCTCGCTGAACGTCGAGTTCTACACCGGCGTCGGCGAGACTCTCTCGGAGCCGGTCATGCTGCCGTCGCTACTCGAGTCCAGCGGACTGTCCGATCAGCGGGTGCTGGTCGTCGACGATGTCGCCGACACCGGGAAGACCCTCAAGCTGGTCAACGACTTCTGCCAGGAGCAAGGCCGCGTCGCACAGGTACGCAACGCCGTTCTCTACAAGAAGCCACACACCATCACGGTGCCCGACTACACCTGGCGCACGACCGACAAGTGGATCAACTTCCCGTGGTCAGCAGAGGGTCCGATAATCCGTCGGTGAGCGTCCGGCGCGAACGCGGTGTCATGCGCCCAACATCAGGTCGACGAGGACGTCGGGGTGATCGATCGCGTGTGAGTTCCCGGATACGGACATCGCGACGGTGTCCCCGTATCCGATGGCCCGTACCGATAGGGCGGCGTTGTCACGGCCGACACCTCCACCACTCCAGAGACATTGCGCGCCGAGCAACTCGAGAGGTCCGCGGCGAACGTAGCTCGAGACGGACACCGGAGAAGCTTTCGGAGGGACGTCCCGCTGTACGAGCCGCGCGGGCAGAAGGTCGGCCACCTGCGTGGTCAGCTGGGCTTCAGACCCGCGCGCGAAGCGCCGCGCCTCCGCCATCGTCGTGCCGATCAAAGCCAGTTTCGTTTCGTCGTCCTTCTCTAACGCCGCGTCCACCTGCCTCAGCACTAGAGCATTACTGACGTTGGGCTCCCCACTCCGGCGAATGGAGAGGGGCACCTCGAAGCTGAGTTCGGAGACATCCAGTCCGAATCTGCGCCGATATCTGTCGATGCCGACCGCGGCCCGCCACACGGCGCTCGTCGTGACCGTTTCTCCCGGCACCTTGAATACATCCTTGCGCAGTGGTCGAACACGAATCCACCTGTCGAATGCGGCCTGCGGTTGCGTAATCACATTTGTCGCATTGTGAACGTGACCAGGCCCGGCCTTCGCCAGCCTGATCAAGGGTCGACACGCACGGACGATGTCCACCGGAATACCGGCCAATTCCCGAACGAAGTCAAGCTTGCGGACCCGGTCGACAGTTGCAACGGGGCCGATAGCCGTTCGTTCGCTACCGAACAAGCTCGCTGCGACCTCCGACCAAGCCATGCCGTCAGCAAGTGCATGGCTGTGCTGGGTGATAACCACTGCGCACGGCTTAACAGTTCCCGGCACCCCTGAGACGTGACGCGCGACAAACAATCGCCATGGGCGAGAATGAGGATCGATGTCGTCATCCACATGGTCTTGAAGCCAGGCGAGCACTCGGTCCCACGTCGGTGCCGAATCGAGTTCGAAGATCTTCTCGTCAGCACCCGTTGGATCGACCGTCCACCGGGGGTAGATCCAAGGCGATGGTGAGACGACCTTTACACCGAGCAGCGGTATCTCACTCGCCCGCTGTGCAAGAACGGTCCGGATTCGACCAAACGAAGGTAAGTCTTTTTCTCCATCGAACACATAAATACCGAATGGATTCATTGAACGAGAGTGTGCGAGAGATGCATCCAGAGCCGAGAGCGTCGCGGTACCTCTGGGCATATGTCAGAGTCCTTTCACACCTTGACGAGCAACAAGCGCGAAGCACACGGCGACCCCGTGTCACAACCAGCTCGCCTGCGGATTGTTTGGAACGAGGTCAAATACCATGTAGTTAGCGGCACTTATTGATTCCGTAAATTGTCTATCACATCGTCGCGGATCTGGCATTTCGCATCTGTCAAATTTCACGGAAACCGGAGTGAATCAGCTTTCATGGAAACCCGAGTGAATGATCGCAATGTGCCGCCGAGCCAGCGGCAACAGCAGATGGAACTCGTGCTCGTACAGGTCGTGGCAAGCTGGCACTCGTGACCCGAGATGAGGCCGGCGCGCAGAAGGCCGGCGCAGAAAAGCAGACCACCGACAAGACCGGTGCTGAGACATCGGTTCGGGACAACGCCTCGGCCCGTCGCTACGAGATCACCGTCGAGGGGACGGCCGACGGTGCCGTCGCGGGCTTCGCCGAGTACCGGGACCGCGCCGATGACTCAGGCGCGGTCACCGAACGGGTCTTCTTCCACACCGAGGTCGCCGAGGAGTTCGGTGGCCGGGGACTCGCGACGATCCTGGTTCGAGAGGCACTCGACGACGCCCGGTCGCGCGGGCTGGTCATCGTCGGGGTCTGCCCCCTCGTTGCGGCGTTCCTGAAGAAGCATCCGGAGTACGCCGATGCCGCGCGACCGGTCACGCGCGACGTCCTGGCCTGGCTCCGGGATCAGCAGCCCTGACGGATCGCCTCAAGCCGGGGCGACCGGACCTGGGGCGGTCCCCGAGGTGTCCACATCTCCCACCGGGGTGGCGTCCACGCTGACGCCGGAGTCCCGGTGGATCTCCACCCGGCGCATGCGGAGGCCGACGTCGACCACGATCGAGGCGAGCACGTCCCGTCCCGCCGGCAGGATGCGGGCGGTGACACTGCCGTGAGCGGCGGATGTCGACTCGACCGCGGTCAACTCTTCGACGAGCATCCGACGTGCGAGGCTCCCGGGCGAGGATTCGTCGTCGAGGTCGTCTGACGCGTAGTCGTCGAGGGCGCCGTCGTCGAGCAACCGGACGGAGACGCCGCGTCGGCGCACGGCCCACACCGACTCAGCCACCTCCGGCGCGTCCCAGCCGGGCGCGCGGATGGTGTCGCGGAGCTGCGCCTCCGTCAGGCGCACGTCGCGCGCCTCCTCGGGGCCGAACTCGTGTCCGCCGGCGATCTGCTCCAGGATCGGACGTGCGCCCGCGTCGAGACGCTCGAGCTGCCTTCTCCGTTCGTCGGCCGACGCCGCCGTCGCTGCCTCCTCCGCCGCCTGCGCGAACGCCTGCTCCCGAAGGCTGCGGAGGCGGTCGGGCATCGGGATCGCCATGAGCCCGAACAGTGTTGCCAGCACCAGGACGGGATAACAGAAGAGGGTGTTGCCGGCCCCGACCGCGTAGCCGATGCCGATCATCTGCCCGGTGACCGCAGCCAGCCCAGTGGCGCAGAACGCCCCCACCCACGCGAACAGAGGTCGCCGGTACAGCACCACCATGGCCAGGATGATCGTCAACGCCGAGCTCGCGGGCGTGGTCTGAAGGGTCAGGTACGTGTCGAGCGAGAGAGTCCAGAACGACATCGCGAGTCCGGCGACGGTCAGGACGGTCACCACCGCTGCGGTGCCCCACGGCAGCGTCGTCCGGCCGTAGCGCATGAGCAAAGACGTGGCCACCACGAACAGGACGAAACCCGCCGTCAGCGCGACCCAGGTGCCGACCGATCGGATCTGCCAACCGGCGCCGATGGTCACGGCCACGTAGATCAACGCGAAGACGAGGAGAGCTCTGACGAGCAGCGGCGAGCCGAGTCCGAAAAGATTTTCGGTCGTCGCGTCGAGGTCGATCGCTTCCTCGGGCATCGGATGCGAGTTCATGGCCGCCTCCATTCGACGGTGACGGCCGTGCCCTGGCCCGGCGCGCTCTCGATCTCCGCGCTGCCGCCCGGCAGACCGGCCATTCGCGCACGGATGCCGACCGCGATACCGAAGCGCCTCGGATCGACGACGGCGGGATCGAAGCCCACTCCGTCATCGACCACGGTCACCTTCACGAAGCCGCGCCCGAACTCGGCGGTGACCTCGCAGCGCGCGTCCGGGCCCGCATGCCGCACACAGTTCCGGGTGGCCTCGGCCACGCAGTCGACCACATCCTCCACGACCTGCGCCGGATAACCCACCCCGGGTGACGTGACGACGTGCGTGTACGAGGCGAACCCGCCCATCGAAGCGACGGTCTCCTCCAACCGCGAGTCGAAGGTCCGAGCCGTGACTTCTGACGGCGGTACGGTGCTGCGGTCGAGTTCGTCGATCGCCGATGCCGCCTGCTCCGCGAGCCGCGGGTCGGGTGGCCCCTCCCGAACGGCCAGGAGGGTGGCGATCACGTGGTCGTGGATCAAGGCGGCGAACCGGGAACGCTCCGCCTCCTGTGCCGCGCCGGCAGCGGCCCTCGCGGTCATCGAAAGGACTGCGGGGTGCCGCGCGTCGAGGGCACGCACGTTGCGCACCGCAGCCAAGGCCACGGCCAGGAACACCCCGGCAAGCGCCGCGGACAGCGGGACACTCAGCAACTCGACGGGACGGAGCTCCCCGTAGCGGGCGATCTGGTTGGCAGCGTGCACAGCAAAGGTGGCGACGACCAGGTTAGTCACGGCCAGGCCGGTGCGCAGCATGACGACCAGTCCGAAGCTCGGCACAGAGGGAAACTGCAACAGCCACACCGCCCAGCGGGCCTCCTCGTCCGGTTCACCGAGCCAGGCCGGGAACCACAGGAGCGTCGCAGCGAGATAACCCAATGCGCAGGCACAGACCAGTCCCAGCAGAGCTCGCGGAACGGTCAGGAAGGTCGAGGCCACCAAGAGAACGGCGGGCACGACCACCAGCAGAAAGCTCACCGGCGTCCACCAGGACGCCGCGAGGTCGGCTCGCATCACCGCGACCGGGATCATGACGGTGGCAAAGGCGAGGAGTCCGCTCCCGACGAACCTGCACCCGATCCGCTTCTGCCGGTCGAGGTCGGAGGGGTCCTCGCGGATACCGCGCCCCAGGCCTCGGCGAACGCGATCGACGACACGCGCCGCACGCACCGCACCCACGGTGCTGTGGGACCGTGTCGTCGTGCTCATCTGGACAACCGCCGGTCCGCCGAAGCCTCTTGAAGAGCCGCCCCCGCGGTCGTGAACTCGACCAGTTCCACCTGATCGTCGGTGTCGACCCCCACCGACGCCAGAGTGTTCCGACCCGGCGGGTGGATGCGAACGGTCACGCGACCGCTCTCCGCGTCGGCAAGGAGTTCGGCAACCGCGGCACCAAGCCGATCACGAGTCCGCGCGGCCTCCTCTTCGGCGAGGACGGACAGACCGCCGTCGTCGAGCAGCACCACCTTCACGCCCCGCTGCCGAGCACGCCACGCCGCGTCCCGGACCTCCGGCACGTCGAGATCCGATGCTCGGATGCCGTCGCGGAGCTGGGCTTCGATGAGGCGGGCGACGGCGACCTCCTCGGCACTGAACTCCTGTCGCTCGGCGATGCGGGTGAGAATCGGCCGGGCACGTTCGTCGAGCGCTGCCAGGCGCCGGCTCCGAACCTCGGCCGCCGCGGCCGCCGCAGCATCACGCGCCGCCTGCCGTTCGTTGGCCTCACGCAGCCCGTACAGTTGCCGGGCCATCGGCCGCAGCATGAGCGAGAACAACGAGCCCATGATCATGATCGCGTAGCCGGGCAGGGTCACCGCCAGACCCCACATCGCATCCCCGATCGCGACATGCCCCCACTCGGTCGCCACCAGCGAGATCACGATGCTCGCGCTCCACGCTGCCAGTGGTCGGCCGCGCACCGCGACGAAGGCGAGGACGATGACCGACGCACCAATGGACGGGCCGGTCTGCATGACATGCGTCAACGGGAACGGCAGCGAGAAAAGGGAGGCTGTCACCCCGGCGACTGCCAGCACTGCGATCAGCACCGTGGTCGGCACCGGCAACGGGTCGCCGGGCGCGTCGAGGATCAGGAATGCGCCGGCTGCGAAGAACAGGAAACCGGCGATGATCCCGACCCACTGCCACACCCCGGTCACATCCGCGTTGGCGTACACGGTGACGGCGAGATAACCGCAACCGAAGGCTCCCATCGTCACCCACAACGGACGCGAGCCGATGCCGAAGGCGTTGACGACCGCTCCCCGCTCCGCGTCCCGGTGGCGTGCCCGGTCCCCGATCACGACCGCTCCCACCCGATCTGGACGGTGGTCCCACGGCCCGGCCGACTGTGCACCTGCGCGTGGCCACCGGGCAGTCGGGACATCCGGCCGCGGATGCTGACCGCGATCCCGACCCGACCGGGGCCCACCGAGTCCGGATCGAAGCCGGTGCCGTTGTCGACGACCGCCATGCTCAGCACCTCCGGCGCGAGCTGCACGATCACCGCGCACTCGGCATCGGGCCCGGCGTGCCGGACGACGTTGCGCAGCGCCTCGGACATCGCCTCGACAACCGCCTGCACGACTTCCACGGGATAGTCGACGTGGTCCCACCGAGCGACCCTCGTACCGTCGGAGTCGGCCGCAGCGCCGAGGACCTGGACCTCGAATCGCTCGGAGACGTCGGCGGCGGCCGACCTGATCCGGCGGAGCGTCTCCGCTCGTGACACCAATTCGGCGTCGCCTTCGGTCGGCACGCGGACCAGTTCCTCGAGAGCGGAGCGGGCCTGTGCGGCGAGGCGGTGATCCGGTGTGCCCGGTTGCACCGCGAGCAGGGACGCGATCACCCGGTCGTGGACGATGGCGTCGAACCGTGCCTTCTCGACCTCGCGGGCCGCCTCCGCGGCGACATTCGCCGCGTTCCGGTAGGTCTCCTCACGGGTCTCGTCCAGATGCCGTCCGGTGCGGGCGGCCACGAGGACAACCGCGAGGAAGACCGCGGTGAACACGACCGACCACATGATCTCGAACACCAGATCCGAGGTGATCGCCCCGAACCGCCCGAGTTGCTGCGAGACATGCGAGACAACGGACGACACGACGAGACTGATCGCACCGAGCCTGGCATTGACGAGCATCAGCACCATGCTCGGCATTCCGCAGAACGCGATCATCCACTGCGCCACGTCTTCCGGGTCGGCCAGCGTGGTCCCGGTCCACGCCGGGAACCACAGCGCGATGGCCAACAGATAGCCACCCCAGGTGGCCAGGGCCAGGGGGCCGAGCCAGGACATGCCCCGGCGGAAGCTGAAGAGAATCAGGAGGATTCCGGGCCCGACGGACAGCAGGATGCTCAGCGGAACCCACCAGGAGGCGGTCACCGTGGCGGCGGAGGCGATCGCCGCGAACGAGACGATCGGGTAGCCGATGAAGCCGAGGCCGAGGAAGCGCGCGCCTATCCGGCGGACATGGTCGAGATCCGGCTCGGCCGAGTCGGATTCGAAGATCCGACGCACCCAAGCCGGATGTTCCGTCGGTTTGTCGGAGAGAGATGCATCGGTCGCGGCCATCAGGTCAACCCTCACATCCACCGGTGACGCGGTCAATCCATCGGGGGAACGAACGGGAACGGCGTACGCACCCCCGGCACGACAAACGGCCCGTCCCCCTCGAGAGGGGAACGGGCCGTTCGGGTGTCGATCTCGCTGGGAGTCGGCTTACTTGGCCTTCTCCAGCACCTCGACCAGACGCCAGTGCTTGGTCGCCGACAGCGGGCGGGTCTCCATGATCCGCACGCGGTCACCGACGCCGGCATCGCCGTTCTCGTCGTGTGCCTTGACCTTGCTCGTGGTCCGGATGATCTTCTTGTAGAGCGGGTGGCTCTTACGATCTTCCAGCTCGACCACGATGGTCTTCTGCATCTTGTCGCTGACCACGTAGCCGATCCGCTCCTTGCGGCGGTTACGCTCGGCAGCCTGGTTTTCGGTCACTTTCTGGTCCTCACTCATGCGTCTTCACCTTCCGGTCCCGACGCCAGGCCCAGCTCACGCTCACGCATGACGGTGTAGATACGTGCGATCTCGCGACGCACGGTGCGCAGACGGCGGTTGTTGTCGAGCTGGCCGGTGGCCATCTGGAAGCGAAGGTTGAAGAGCTCTTCCTTCGACTCCTTCAGGCGGTCGACCAGATCGGCGTCGTTGAGCTCGCGCAGCTCGTTCGCAGCAACTCCGAGAGACATCAGAACTGCTCCTCTCGTGTCACGATCCGGGTCTTGATGGGGAGCTTGTGCTGGGCGCGGCGCAGGGCCTCGCGAGCGATCTCCTCATTCGGGTAGGTCATCTCGAACAGCACGCGACCCGGCTTGACCGGGGCGACCCACCACTCGGGCGAACCCTTACCCGAACCCATGCGGGTTTCGGCCGGCTTCTTGGTGAGCGGGCGGTCCGGGAAGATGTTGATCCAGACCTTGCCGCCACGCTTGATGTGCCGGTTGATCGCGATACGAGCGGACTCGATCTGACGGTTCGTGATGTACGCGCCTTCCAGAGCCTGGATGCCGTAATCGCCGAACGTCACCTTGGTGCCGCCCTTGGCCTGCCCCTTGAGGCTGGGGTGATGCTGCTTGCGGTGCTTGACCCGACGTGGGATCAACATGGCCTAGCCCTCCTGCTTCTCAGCCGCACCAGCAGTGGCCTCGGCGGGAGCGGCCTCGGCCGCGCGAGCGGCGTCGGTGCTCGTCGCAGTGGTGCCCGAGGCACCGCTACGCCGGGGCCGGCTGGGCCGGCGCGGACGGCGATCCTCGGCTGCCGGAGCGGCCGCAGCCAGCTCGCGGCGTCCACCGACGATGTCGCCCTTGTAGATCCACACCTTCACACCGATACGGCCGAAGGTGGTCTTGGCTTCGTAGAGTCCGTAGTCGATGTCGGCGCGCAGCGTGTGCAGCGGCACGCGTCCCTCGCGGTAGAACTCACTGCGGCTCATCTCAGCGCCGCCCAGACGACCCGAGCACTGGACCCGGATGCCCTTCACGTTCGGCTGACGCATCGCCGACTGGATCGCCTTGCGCATCGCGCGGCGGAACGCCACACGGTTGCTCAGCTGCTCGGCGACGCCCTGGGCCACCAGCTGGGCCTCGGACTCTGCGTTCTTGACCTCGAGGATGTTCAGCTGGACCTGCTTACCGGTCAGCTTCTCCAGGTCGCCGCGGATGCGATCGGCCTCGGCGCCACGGCGACCGATGACGATGCCCGGACGCGCGGTGTGGATGTCGACGCGAACCCGGTCACGGGTGCGCTCGATCTCCACCTTCGCGATGCCTGCGCGCTCGAGCCCCGTGGAGAGGAGCTTGCGGATCGCGACATCTTCCTTGACGTAGTCCGCGTACTGCTTGTCGGCGTACCACCGCGACTTCCAGTCGGTGGTGATGCCCAGACGGAAGCCGTGCGGGTTGATTTTCTGGCCCACTACTAGGCTCCCTTCTTCTTCGGCTGACGCGAGCGGCCACGGCCGCCGGCTGCCTTCTCCGGCAGGCTCTCCACGACCACGGTGATGTGGCTGGTGCGCTTGCGGATACGGAATGCGCGGCCCTGGGCACGCGGCTGGAAGCGCTTGAGGGTCGGGCCCTCGTCGGCGAACGCGGTGGCGACGACCAGGGTCCGGCGATCCAGATCCAGGTTGTTCTCTGCGTTGGCGACAGCGCTGGCCAGCACCTTGTACACGGGCTCGGACGCCGACTGCGGGGCGAACCGCAGAATGTCCAGTGCCTCGTCCACGTTCTTGCCGCGGATGAGGTCCAGCACGCGGCGGGCCTTCATCGGCGTGACGCGCACGAACTTCGCGGTGGCCTTGGCGGTCGGATTATCGGTCTGCGTAGTCATCAGCGGCGCTTCGCTTTCCGGTCATCCTTGATGTGACCCTTGAAGGTGCGGGTGGGGGCGAACTCGCCCAGCTTGTGACCGACCATCGAGTCCGAGATGAACACCGGCACGTGCTTGCGTCCGTCATGGACGGCAAAGGTGTGACCGATGAAGTCGGGAATGATGGTCGAACGGCGGGACCAGGTCTTGATGACCTGCTTGGTGCCCTTTTCGTTCTGGACGTCCACCTTCTTCAGGAGGTGGTCGTCGACGAACGGGCCCTTCTTGAGGCTGCGTGGCATTCTCTTACCTCCTCCTGTTATCGCTTGTTCTTGCCGGTGCGACGGCGACGGACGATCAGCTTGTCGCTGGCCTTGTTCTTACGGGTGCGGCCCTCGGGCTTACCCCACGGCGAGACCGGGTGGCGACCACCGGAGGTCTTGCCCTCACCACCACCATGCGGGTGGTCAACCGGGTTCATGACGACACCGCGGACGGTCGGGCGCTTGCCCTTCCAGCGCATACGGCCGGCCTTGCCCCAGTTGATGTTGCTCTGCTCGGCGTTGCCCACCTCGCCGACGGTTGCGCGGCAGCGCACGTCGACACGACGGATCTCGCCGGAAGGCATACGCAGCGTGGCGTAGGAGCCTTCCTTGCCGAGCAGCTGGATCGACGCGCCAGCGCTACGTGCCATCTTGGCGCCACCGCCCGGGCGCAGCTCCACGGCGTGGACCTGGGTACCGGTCGGGATGTTGCGCAGCGGCAGGTTGTTGCCGGGCTTGATGTCGGCGGCCGGACCGCTCTCGACGATGTCGCCCTGCTTCAGGTTCTTCGGCGCGATGATGTAGCGCTTCTCGCCGTCGACGTAGTGCAACAGCGCGATGCGCGCGGTGCGGTTGGGGTCGTACTCGATGTGAGCGACCTTGGCGTTGATGCCGTCCTTGTCGTTACGACGGAAGTCGATCAGACGGTAGGCACGCTTGTGGCCGCCACCCTTGTGACGAGTGGTGATGCGGCCGTGAGCGTTACGGCCACCGCGCCCGTGGAGCGGACGCACCAGCGACTTCTCCGGATGGTCACGGGTGACCTCGGCGAAGTCGGAGCCGCTGGCCCCACGACGACCCGGGGTCGTCGGCTTGTACTTACGAATAGCCATGAGTATCTAGTCCTTCTCGCCGAAGTCCCGGTCAGCTGACCGAGCCTCCGAAGATCTCGATGGGCTTGCTGTCTGCGGTCAACGACACGATGGCGCGCTTGGTGGACTTGCGCTGGCCGTAGCCGGAGCGGGTCCGCTTGCGCTTGCCCTGTCGGTTCGCGGTGTTGACGCTGGCAACCTTCACACCGAAGATCTTCTCGATCGCGATCTTGATCTCGGTCTTGTTGGACTCCGGGTGCACCAGGAAGGTGTACACGTTGTCCTCCATGAGTCCATAGGACTTCTCGGAGATCACGGGCGCCAGGATGATGTCGCGCGGATCGGCAACGGTCGTCATGTCAGGCCTCCTCTGCTGTCTTCTCGACGGCAGCCTTGGCATCCGCCGTGTTCTGCTCGATGAAGGCATTGAGCGTCTCGACGCTGAACACAACCTCGTCCGAATCCAGGACGTCGTAGGTGTTGAGCTGATCGGGAGCGATCGGGAGCACGTTGTTCAGGTTCGCCACGCTCTTCCACGCCGTCAGGTCCTCGCGGCCGAGAACGACCAGGAACTTGCGACGATCGGAGAGGCTCTCCAGGAACTCGCGAGCCGCCTTGGTCGAGGGGGCCTGCCCCGCAACCAGTTCGGTGATCACGTGGATGCGCTCGTTGCGAGCGCGATCGCTCAGGGCACCGCGCAGGGCGGCGGCCTTCATCTTCTTGGGGGTGCGCTGGCTGTAGTCACGCGGCTGCGGGCCGTGGACGGTGCCACCACCGGTGAACTGCGGTGCACGGGTCGAACCCTGACGCGCACGGCCGGTGCCCTTCTGGCGGTAAGGCTTGGCGCCACCGCCGCGGACCTCGCCGCGGGTCTTGGTCGAGTGCGTGCCCTGGCGAGCCGCGGCCTGCTGGGCCACGACGACCTGGTGCATCAGCGCGATGTTGGCGGGAGCGTCGAAGAGCGCGGCCGGCAGGTCAACGGTTCCGTTGGTCTTGCCGTCGGCGGTCTTGACGTCCAGCGTCAACTTGGTCGTGGTCTCGGTGCTCACTACTTCGCACCACCCTTCACTGCGTCGCGGACCACCACGATGCCGCCCTTGCGACCCGGGATCGCTCCCTTGATCAGCAGCAGGCCGGCCTCGGCGTCCACCTTGTGGACGGTGAGGTTCTGCGTGGTCACCTTGTCGTTACCCATACGACCGGCCATCCGCATGCCCTTGAACACGCGGCCCGGGGTGGCGCAGCCACCGATCGAGCCCGGTGCGCGGTGCACGCGGTGAGCGCCGTGGCTGGCGCCC
The DNA here is from genome assembly GCF_054823965.1 of Gordonia sp. GN26. NCBI lineage: Bacteria > Bacillati > Actinomycetota > Actinomycetes > Mycobacteriales > Gordoniaceae > Gordonia > Gordonia sp. GN26. Next base: position 27,580 of record NZ_JSYC01000046.1, read on the forward strand.
AGACCGGCGAAGCCGTGGCGCTTCATGACGCCGGCGAAACCCTTGCCCTTCGAGGTGCCCGTGACGTCGACCAGCGCGCCGTCGGCGAAGATCTCGGCGGTCAGTTCCTGGCCGATCTCGAACTCGCTGACGTCGTTGACGCGGATCTCGGCCAGGTGACGGCGCGGGGTGACCCCGGCCTTCTCGTACTGGCCGGCGACCGGCTTGGTCACCTTGCGGGGATCGATGGCACCGTAGGCGAGCTGGACGGCGGTGTAGCCGTCACGGTCCTGCGTACGGAGCTGGGTGATGACGTTCGGGCCGGCCTGGATGACCGTGACCGGAACGACGCGGTTGTTCTCGTCGAAAACCTGGGTCATGCCGAGCTTGGTGCCCAGGATGCCCTTGGATGAACTCTGGTTGCTCATGATTTATCTCGTCCCCGTCCTACTGGATGTTGACGTCGACACTGGCCGGCAGGTCGATGCGCATGAGCGCGTCGACCGTCTTCGGGGTCGGGTCGAGGATGTCGATGAGTCGCTTGTGGGTACGCATCTCGAAATGTTCGCGGCTGTCCTTGTACTTGTGCGGCGAACGGATGACGCAGTACACGTTCTTCTCGGTGGGCAACGGCACCGGGCCAACGACACGTGCACCCGTACGGGTCACGGTCTCCACGATCTTGCGCGCCGAAGCGTCGATCGCCTCGTGGTCGTAGGCCTTGAGCCTGATGCGGATCTTCTGTCCCGCCACGCTGTGTCCTCTTCCGTCAGTTGTTCTCGACAGACAAACACCGCGTGACCAGGGCAGGCTCTCGCCGGCTGAGCACATGACCGCCGTGTGAGATTCGGCAATCGACGCTGTTCATCTGTCGTTGTACGTTGGCTCGTCTCTGGAACGAACCTGTTTGCTCCGGCACCCGCGGTCGGGCGTGTCGAGTCCGTGAACCTGATTCGGAGCACGCGTTACACGCCCATTCCCCGTTAACCGGGCCTGGGAGTCATTCACCTGACCACTTCGGCGGTGTCGGCACAGAGTGCGACGTGCGTCTGCCGGTCAAGGCAACCCGACAAGTATGCAACAGAGGCGGGTGCCGATTCAAATCCGACCTCGTCACACCCCCGGTCCGCTCAACTGACCCGTGAGTAAGATACCCGCATGGCTGCTATCGGTTCCACCTACGCCCTGCGCAAGAAGCTTCCCGACAACGCTCTCGGGAACGTCCTGTTCTCGCTGGGCCTGGTCGCCAAGGCCCCGTACTTCGGTACCGTCTTCCCGCTCGTCCAGGAGATGGAGCCCGGTTTCGCCAAGGTCACCGCCCCCAACTGGTTCGGGGTCCACAACCACATCGGCACGTTCCACGCGATAGCGGCGTGCAACCTGGCCGAGGCCGCGATGGGTGTGCTCATGGAGGCCACCACCCCGACCTCGCACCGCTGGATCCCCAAGGCGATGGAGACGCGGTACCTGGCGAAGGCCACCACCCGACTCATCGCGGAGGCCCGCCTGGCCGAGCCGGTCGACCTCGCGACCATCACCACCGGCACGGACGTCACCGTGTCGGTCAGCATCACCGACACCAAGGGCACCGAAGTCGTGCACTGCGACATCACCACCTGGGTGACCCCGAAGTAGACATCGGTAGCGGTGGCTACCGGTAGCAGGCCTGCCAGCCGGCCGTGCGCACCGTCTCGGCCGAGCAGTAGGTCGCGCGCGGATAGTAGGGCCCCATCGACGACGCCGGGTCGGACTTGTTCGCCTGCGACGCCTGCACGCTGCTCGGGTAGAACTCCGACGACGGCAGCATGTTGCGGAGGAAGACGACCTTCGACACGGCCGTGCTGCCCCATGGGATGACGGTCAGGTCGGAGCCGGCCACCTGCGCCGCGGTCAGGTCACCGGGCGCCGCGACGACGTAGGTGTAGTAGCCGTCGGCGTCGATCCGGGTCGCGTGGTCGGCCGCACAGGCGACGACCGGGTAGGGCGTCACCTTGTCGTTCTGACACATCGACCAATACCGAAGCTGTTCGCCCGGGGTTGCCGGCGACTGCCCGGCGCGAGTGTCGGGGAAGCTCGGCGCCTTTCCGCGGATCACCGCGACGCGTCCGGGCTGGTAGTTGAGCAGCGAACCGATGTACTTGTTGTCGCCGTTGGGGAACAGGCCCGACGTGCTGGCCGGGTTCACGAAGGTCGCCTCCTTCGCGTTCCCGGGGAGGGAGGCCGACGCGGCGTTGCCGATCGCGTCGTCGAAGACCGTGGTGAGGGCCTGCGCGATCGGCCCGTCGTAGTCGCGCGGGTTGAACGGTTGCGCGCACGGCGCGACGGGGATCTTCTGGCCTCCGATCGAGAAGGTCACGTTCGGCAGTGGCACGCCGCCGTTCGGGGAGTTCGGGTCGTCGGGGACGTAGATCCGCACGATGAGGAAGCCGACAGGCGCGTTCTGACCACCGGCCGGGAGACCGCGGATCTCGTTGCGCGAGTGGTCGGCGGCGCCGGGCACGACCGTCGCCTGCCACGTGCGCTTCGACGCGGGCGGCATCGCGACCGGCGCGGCGAAGGGGTTGATGCTGCCTGCATCGGGCCGGATCTGGTTGTCGCGCAGCGTGTCGACCGTGTCGAGGTCGGTGCCGTAGGTGTTGAGCGAGAAGTACCGGGCAGCCGGAAAGGTCCCCGACAGGCGGATCGAGTCCCCCGGGCCGAGGGCGTACGGCAGCACCCAGTAGGTCGCGTTGGCGTCGGGGAAGGCGACGTTGAGATCGGTGCTGTTCGACATCAGCTGCCATGCGCATCCGGGCCCCGGCGCATAGCCCTGCGGGGCCGCCGACGCGGGGGCCGACCCCACGGCCGTCATCGCGAGCACCGCACCGACGACGACACCGGCAAGCCCGCCGACACGGCGCCTGACCTGTGTGAACAATGTTGCTCCCTCCGCCTCGCCAGATCGTAGCCACAGCTCACCCGGCTCGCCGGGCCAAATCCGCGACATCATCTCGGCCTGCCTCTCGGCGGCGATGCTCATAGGGTGAGAGATGGCCCTGCGGTCGACGCCCTCCCCGCCGGAGCGGCGCAAGACCCCGGGCTCCGCCCTCCGCGTGCGGCAGTATCGAAGAGGGACGGTATCGACGGGGAACCGCCCGACAGGCGCCACCGAGCAGGAGGACAGAGATCATGTGCGGAATCTGCGGCGAGATCCGTTTCGACGGCAGCGTGCCCGACGTGGCGACCGTCGACGCGATGACCTGCGAGATGACGCGCCGGGGGCCCGACGGGAGCGGCGTCTTCGCGAAAGGGTCTGTGGCTCTCGGACATCGGCGCCTGAAGATCATCGACCTGTCCGAGAAGGGCAGCCAGCCGATGATCGACCCCGCACTCGGACTGGCGCTCGTCTTCAACGGCTGCATCTACAACCACCACGAGCTGCGGGCCGAACTCGAGGGGAAGGGTTACTCCTTCTTCTCCCACGCCGACAGCGAGGTGATCCTCAAGGCCTTCCATGCCTGGGGCCCCGACTGCGTGGACCATTTCATCGGCATGTTCGCGTTCGCGATCGTCGACACCGACACCGGCGTGGTGACCCTCGGCCGCGACCGTCTGGGCATCAAGCCCCTCTACCTGGCCGACACCCCGGGCCGGTTGCGCTTCGCGTCGTCGGTGCAGGCGCTGCTCCGTGCCGGTGACGTCGACACGTCGATCGATCGTGTTGCTCTACACCACTACTTCAGCTTCCATGCGGTGGTACCGGCCCCGCACACCATCTACAACGACATCCGCAAACTGCCCCCGGCCACGGTCATGGTCATCCACCCCGACGGTCGGCGCACCGAACGGAAGTACTGGGAGCCGCGATTCGAGGCCCACCCCGACCGCGCGGACTGGGACGAGCAGCGTTGGCATGCCGAGCTCCTGGACTCGCTGCGCACCTCGGTGAAGCGACGCATGGTCGCCGACGTCCCGGTCGGCGTGCTCCTGTCCGGCGGCGTCGACTCCTCGCTCGTCGTGGCATTGCTCGCCGAGCAGGGGCAGACCGACCTGGCCACCTTCAGCATCGGATTCGATTCGGCCGCAGGCGAATCCGGCGACGAGTACGCCTACTCCGATCTGATCGCCGACACCTTCGCGACGGATCACCACAAGATCCACATCGGCACCGATCGGTTGCTGCCCGCGATCCCCGACACCGTCGCGGCCATGGGCGAGCCGATGGTCAGCCACGATTGCGTGGCCTTCTATCTCCTGTCGCAGGAGGTCAGCAAGTCCATCAAGGTGGTCCAGACCGGGCAGGGCGCCGACGAGATCCTCGGCGGTTACAGCTGGTACCCGCCGCTGCGCGGTGTGCCGCGCCAGGACACGACCCGCGCCTACGCGAACGTCTTCTTCGACCGCGACGACGCCGACATCCGCAGCATCCTCGCCGACGAGTACCTCCTCGAGGCCGGCTACGACCCCAGTTTCGCCTTCGCCCAGGCACACCAGTCGGCGCCGGGGGCCGACACCTCGGTCGACGCGGCACTGCGCCTCGACACCACCGTCATGCTCGTCGACGACCCGGTCAAACGCGTCGACACGATGACGATGGCCTGGGGACTCGAGGCCCGCGTGCCGTTCCTCGACCACGAGTTCGTCGAACTCGCCGCCGGCTGCCCGGCCGAACTCAAACTCGCACACGGGGGCAAGGGCGTTCTCAAGGAGGCGAGCCGGTCGCTCCTGCCGTCGGCGGTGATCGACCGGACCAAGGGCTACTTCCCGGTGCCCGGCATCCGCCACCTCACCGGCGGGGTCCTCGACCTCGTCAACGACACCCTCCGGTCGCAGGCCGCCGTCGACCGCGGGCTCTACCGGCCCGAGGCGCTCGACAAGCTCTTCGGCGACCCCAACGGCATCCGCACCCGTCTCGACGGCAACGAACTCTGGCAGGTCGCGCTCCTCGAGATGTGGCTCCAGACGACGGAAGCGAACGCCCGCCGGTGACTGCTCTGCGTTTCGACGACCGCGGTTGGAAGACCTATGGCGCCTCCCTCTCACCCGACGGGAGTGCGTTCGCCTACATCGTCGACGACGGCAACGGGTATCCCCGTGCGGCCCAGCGATCCCTGTCGCGTGACGGGGTCGGCGACCTGCGCTGGGTCAAGCTGCGGTCCACCGGTCCGGTCCGCAAGATCGTGCATTCCACCGACAGCCGGTGGCTGGCCGTCGAGATCGCACCCAGTGGCGGTGAGCACCACCAGGTCTGGGTGGTGACCACCGACCCCGACGACGACACCGCGCACCGGATCGCGGCTACCCGCCCGGACGGCCGGTCCTACGGGACCGTCCGCCTCGTCGGCTGGGACACCGACTGGGTCCTGCTCACCGCGATCGACCATGACGGCACCACGCACGCGCTGCGCGTCCACCCGGGCACCCAGACCACCCGGACCCTCGACCTGCGCGTCGGCAGCGAACTGATCGATTCCTGGAAGGGTGCGACCCTCGTCCGCGTCGGCCCGCGCGGTTATCACGACATGCTGCTGATCCGGCGCCGTCCCGACTCGTCCGACGACGAGGTCACGATGACGCCGCTGCTCCCCCAGGACCCCGGCGCCGTCACCGACCAGGGTTATGTGCTCGACCAGGGCTTCGACCACACATCGCTGGTCTTCGTTCCCGCGCCGAACGAACCCATCCGCGACCTCGACAGCGTCCAGGCGTTGGTGCGCAGCGACTTCGACGCGAAGTTCCCCCGGCTCCTCGGCGTCGAGGTGAGCAAGTTCGGCGTCCGGTTCCGGGTGATGGCGCAACGCGTCGACATCGGGCTCGACGAGTTCGCCGTCAGCCACGACCAGTCGACCGTCGCGCTGTTGTGGAACGTCAAGGGCCGCAGCGAGTTGCAGATTCTCACCCTCCCCGACCAGACGCTGCATCCGCCGATCGAGCTCCCCGGCGAGGTCGCCCACGATCTGTCGATCAGCGCGGCGGGCTCGGTGGTGTCGGTGACCGTGTCGAGCCCCCAGCACTCCCCGCTCGTCCACCTGATCGACGTCCCGAACCGGAAGGTGACGCCGGTGCGCGACGACGTCGTCACCGGCGAGGGTCCGTCGAGCCTCCTCCGCCCCGAGCTGGTGGAGTTCTTCGCGCGGGACGGCATGCCGCTGTCGGGTTTCCTGTATCGGGCCGCGAAGGAGAACCGCGACGACCGACCAGGTCCGACGCTGCTCTACTTCCACGGCGGCCCCGAGGGACAGACCCGCCCGGACTACCAGTTCCTCTTCGGCCCGCTCGTCGACGCCGGGATCACCGTCTTCGCCCCCAACGTCCGTGGCTCGTCGGGCTACGGTCGCCTCTTCTCCCACGCCGACGACCGCTACGGCCGGTATGCGGGCATCAACGATGCCGCGGATTGCGCGGAACTGCTGTGCCGCCTGGGAATCGCCGATCCGGACTCGGTGTACTGCTCGGGCCGCTCCTACGGCGGTTATCTGACACTGGCCTGCCTGACCTTCCACCCCGACCTGTTCGCGGCCGGCATCGCGATCTGCGGCATGAGCGACCTCGAGTCGTTCTTCCGCAACACCGAACCGTGGATCGCCGTCGCCGCGTACACCAAATACGGTCACCCCGAGTCGGATCGCGAGCTGCTCGCCGACCTCTCCCCCATCCATCGCATCGACGACGTGCGCGCCCCGCTCCTCGTGGTGCACGGTGCACACGACACCAACGTCCCGGTCAGCGAATCGCAACAGATCGTCGCCGAACTCCAGGCCCGCGGCGCGGTCGCCGAGATGCTGATGTTCGACGACGAGGGCCACGAGATCGTCAAGCGCAGCAACCAGCATCGGCTCACCGAGGCGGTCGCCGAGTGGATCTCGAAGTACCCGACGCGCCCCGGGGTGATGCGGTGAACCGGCGGATGACCGATCGGTTGCTCGCGCAACTGGCGGACACCCGCACCGGCAACGAGCGTGCGAACGTGCTCGAGGAACTCCGCCGGCTGATCCTGTCCGGTGGTGCGCCCCCGGGTACCCAGATTCCGCCCGCCGAGATCGCCGACGCCTTCGGGGTCAGTCCGATACCCGTGCGCGAAGCACTGAAGACCCTGGTCGGCGAAGGTCTTGTCGTGCACCGACCCAACGCCGGGTACCGCGTCAACCAACCCTCTGCCGACGAGCTCCGTGAGATCTACTTCGTGCGCGGCACCCTGGAACAGGCCGCGCTGGCCCGGTCGGTCGAGCTCATCGACGAGTCCGCTCTGCAGGTCGCCCGGGACCGTCACGCCGAACTCCTCGTCGCGGTGAAGTACAACGACGGCAAGGCATTTCACGATGTGTCCCGCGAGTTCCACCGCGCCCTCACCACCCCGTGCGCGATGCCGCGACTGCTCAACATGTTCGAGGCGACTTGGAACCTCACCGAGCCGTTCCAGATGATGCGCTCGGTCACCGCCGAGACGCAGGCGGCACTCAACGCCGATCACGAGGACCTGCTCGGGGCCTTCGCCGACCGCGACACCCCGTCGGTCCTCGAGGTCGCACGCCGGCACCACCAGCGACTCGAGATCGCGATCGTCGAGACCGCCGACCTCCTCGACGTCCGCCACGACTGACGAGTCCCACGACGAACATTCTTCGGAGGCGACCGGCTCACCCGCCGGAATATATTTGCGCGTTCATCGTCGGGTAACAAACCGTTCCTATTTTTGTCCCATCAGCATCGCCGCACCTGAGAGCGGTCTTCCACGCTGAGAGACGAACCGGGAGAACACATGTCCACACCGACCCCTGCCGAGGCGGCGCAGTCGCATCACGGCGCCGCGGGCGAGAGCGTCATCAAGGCCGGCTACGACGACCGGCTCACCAACACCGATCTGGCCCCACTGAAAGAACAGAAGTGGACCTGGTACAACATCTTCGCGTTCTGGATGTCCGACGTGCACAGCGTCGGCGGTTACGTCTTCGCCGGTAGCCTGTTCGCGCTGGGTATCGCCGCGTGGCAGGTTCTCGTCGCCCTCGTGGTCGGCATCGTCGCCGTGAACATTCTCAGCAATCTCGTCGCCAAACCCTCGCAGATGGCCGGTGTCCCGTACCCGGTGACGACACGAGTGTCCTTCGGGGTGAAGGGCGCCAACATCCCGGCGATCATCCGCGGCGCGATCGCGGTCGTCTGGTACGGCATCCAGACCTATCTGGCCTCGGTCGCGTTCGGCCTGCTGGCGTTGAAGTTCTGGCCGGGTCTCGAACCATGGGGCGACGTCGACCAGCACGGGTTCATGGGACTGTCGGCGCTCGGCTGGGCCGGCTTCCTCCTGATGTGGGTCCTGCAGGCGTTCGTGTTCTGGAACGGAATGGACACCATCCGCAAGTTCATCGACTTCTGCGGTCCCGCAGTCTATGTCGTCATGATCGCGCTCGCCGGCTACCTGATCGCCAAAGCGGGCTGGGACAACGTGAGCCTCGACCTCTCGGTCGGCGACGGCCTCACCGGATGGTCGTCGATCACGATGATGATCAGCGCCTTCGCGCTCGTGGTCTCCTACTTCTCCGGTCCGATGCTCAACTTCGGTGACTTCTCCCGCTACGGAAAGACTTTCGGCGAGGTGAAGAAGGGCAACTTCTGGGGCCTGCCGGTGAACTTCCTGTTCTTCTCGCTGCTCGTCGTGTGCACCGTCTCGGCAGCGGTGACGGTCATCGGCACGGATGCGGACGGCAACATCATCACCGACCCGGTCCACATCGTCGACAAGATCGACAACACCACCGCCGCGGTGCTCGGTGTGCTGACCTTTGCCATCGCCACGATCGGCATCAACATCGTCGCCAACTTCGTCTCCCCCGCCTTCGACTTCTCGAATGTGGCCCCCACCAAGATCAGCTGGCGCACCGGCGGCATGATCGCCGCCGTCGGTTCGGTGCTGATCACCCCGTGGAATCTCTTCAACAACCCGACCGCGATCCACTACACGATGGACACGCTCGGTGCCGTGATCGGTCCGCTGTTCGGCATCCTGATCGCCGATTTCTACCTGGTCAAGAAGCAGAAGATCGTCGTCGACGACCTGTTCACGATGAAGCCCGAGGGCACCTACTGGTACCGCAACGGCTGGAACCCGGTGGCCGTGGGCTCGACCGTCGTCGCCTCCGTTCTGCCGATCTGTGTCGTCATCTTCGGCACCGCCTACCAGGCCAGCTTCACCTGGTTCATCGGCGCCGGTCTCGGTATGGCGGTCTACTGGCTGGGCATGAAGTTCGTTCCCACCCAGATGATCTACGGTTCCGCACCCACCGCACACACGACCACCGACATCGCGGTCGACGCCGCGGGTGAACCCGAGCCGACGCCTGAACCGGTGGTCGCCGGGGCCGCTGCCGAGGAGACACCGAGCAGCTGAGGCGTCCGACCGTCGTCGACCCGACACCTTCTCGGAGCTGACAGCGGAATTTCGATCGGGCCGCGCGATCTCTTCGCGCGGCCCGATCCGTGTCTACGGGGTCCGACCGAGCCCGCGTGCCGCGATCGCCTCGAGAACGTCCATCGACGCCTTGTAGGGTTCGGTGTCGCGCGGCCAGGGGACGATGACGTCGGTGAAGCCGAGTTCGTCTGCGCGTCCGACCATGTCGTCGAAGAGGTCGATGCTCTCGAGTGGGTTACGCGGAGCAGCCTCGAGACTGAGGTATCGGTCGATCCGACGGCCCGGTTGCCGACCCAGTTCCTCGTCGAGGACCCCGACGGCCCGTGCGACGGATGCGAACCACTCGTCGAGGTCCTCTGTTGCCTGGCCGGTCGTCACCCAGGCGTCGCCGTGACGCGCGGCGAACCGCACCGAACGTGGACCGTTGCCGGCGAGCAGGAACGGCACCCGATCTCGTACCGGCCCACGCCCCAGGCGCATGTCCCGCGCGCGGAAGTACGGGCCGTCCGCGTCGACGTGATCCTCGCTCAGGGTCCGGTCGAGAAGACCGACGAATTCCTGGAATCGGTCGACGCGCTGCCCGACGGTCAGTTCCGGCTGCCCGAGCACGGCGTCGTCCGGTGTGCCGCCGACACCCAGCCCCAGCAGGAAACGGCCGTCAGAGATGTCCACGAGGGTCTCGACCTCACGCGAAAACGCTGCCGGGTGACGGAAATTGGGCGACACCACGAAGGCACCGAGTCCGATGGTGCTCGTGACGACGGCGGCCGCCGACAGCAGCGGCACACAACCCGACCACAGCGAGTCCGGCAGGCCGCCCCAGACGAGGTGGTCGTAGGTCCAGGCGTGATCGAACCCCATCTCCTCGGCCAGGATCCATCGCGGTCGGGACTGTTCCCAGGTCAGGTCGGGGAGGATGCAGATGCCGTGGCGCACGGCTCACACTGTACTTCGGCTCAGCGAGCGACCGGCGGGACCGCGCCGAGGATATCGATGACCGATCCTGCGTGCGTGGTCACGTAGACGCTCGTGGCCGAACAACACGGCACCGGTTGCGCCGACGGAGATCCCGGCCCGCGTCGACAGGTTCTCCCGTGCGACGCGGATCAGCGGTGCCGGGTTCCCGGCAGCACGATCGCCGACGCCACGAAGAAGCAGAGCGCGCCCACGAATGTCCCGGCGTTGGCGGCGATGGCATCGGCTGTCACACCGTCCTTGTTCACGAAGGCGCCGACGGCCGACACCCCGAACGCGACACACCCCACCCAGTTCACCAGGACCGACCACCAGCCCCGGTCCTCGAAGTCGAAACCGTGACCCGTCGACCGGGAGTACGCGGCGAAGGCGACCGCGCCGCTGATCAGGAAGGCAACCGAACCACCGGCGTCGGGAGACCACACGAGATGGCGCTCGCCGGCAACCGTGTGGGCGAACAGGGCGCTCGTCGTCGAGATGTTGAACAGCAGGGTCCCGACGGACTGGGTTGCGGCGCTGAGCCATTCGGCACGGATTGCTGATCCCGGCATCGATGCCTTCAGCTCGACGGGCGATGCGCTGCGCACCAACTGGATCAGCCCGGCGCCCGTGAAGAACCATGCGCCGACGAAGTAACACAGATTGACGACATCGGCGCCGGCGAGATCGCCGAATCCGGGTGCCGAGCCGAGAGCGAACAGCGCCGACCCGACCATGAATCCCCAGCACTGCTTCGGCAGCGTGGGCGCGAGCGGGGCGGTGGGCCAGGCACGACGCCGCGTCGGCGTTCGGGGTGCCGGCCGCTCAGGCGGTGACATCGAGACCCGCGATGACCTTGCTCGGTTCGATCCAGACACCCAGTTCGCCCGGCACGCCGTTGCGCGCACCGAACTCCTCGGCCCGTTCGGCACCCATGTATCGAGCGCCGCACAGCGTGGCGATCCGTCGGACTTCGTCGAGATCCTCCGTCACCACCGCGCGGCCCTGCACCTGGACGAAGCCGTACGGCGGTTCCGCCAGGTCGATCGACATCGTCACGCGCGGGTCACGTAGGAGCGCACGTCCTTTCGCGGTTGTCTCACCGGTGTTGAACGCCAGTCGGTCGCCGTCAACGACGAACCATACCGGGACCACCAGGGGCCTGCCATCGGCGGCGGTGTATCCGAGATGGCCGGTCTTGGTACCGGAGGCCAGGAATTCCCGGACCGCGGGATCCGACAGCGACGTTCCAGACATGTATTCAGCCTAGGTGTTCCCGATCCGGACGGTCTTGGTTCCAGTAGCCGGCGACGACTTTCGGTAGTAGATGTTTCCGCGTGGCCGATTCCCTCCCGCTTATCGGACAGTACCCGCGGGAAGGAAACAGACACCGCGGGAAGGAAACGGTCACGCGGGTAGACGAACAGTTCCTCGCTCACCCCTCATCCGAGATGAGGTTGCCGATATGGACGGCCACCATCATGATCGTGGCATGCGGCCCGCTGTGGCCCCCCGTCGGCAGGATCGACCCGTCGACGATCCGCAGGCCCTCGGCCCCGTGGACCGCGCCGAGCGCGTCGGTGCGCACACCCATGGGCATGGTGCCCCAGGCGTGCTGTGAGAATCCCGGCACCGCGGCCACCGAGACGCTGCCCGGCACGACGAGGCCGGCGAACTCCGCCGAGTGCAGCATCTCCACCGCCAGGTCGGCGCCCGCCCGCATTGCGGCGGTGACCTCGGCCGACGGCTCTCCGAACGCGAGGCGGATCCGTCCACCGTCGGCGACGAGACGCACCGGCGATCTGTCCATCGCGGTGACCTCGACCATCGGCCCGCCGCGCGGGAGGCCTTCGATGTAGGTCGCGAAATCATCTCGGTAGCAACGGATCTCGAGTCCATCGTCGGTGTGCAGCACCGTCGGCAGCACCATGCCGGGCTCGGCCGGTTCCTTCCGACGGTAGGAAACGGCCAGTCCGCGATGTTCACCGGCGTCGAGGAATGCGGCCCCGCCGAGCGCCTCGAGGTCCGAGGCGAGCAGGAGCTGGGCGGTGCCCAGTGCGCCGCCGGCGAGGACCACCTCGCCGGCCCTGACCGTGAATCGATCGGTGTGCACACCGGTGACACGGCGCCGGCCGGCAACCTCGAGCCGTCGGACCTCGCAGTCTGGGACGACGCGGAGATTGGGCCGGCCGAGGGCCTGATCGAGGTAGGCCTCGGCGGCGGTCCGGCGCAACATCCCGGACCGGTTGCCGAGCACCCGGTTCACGCCGACCACCGGCCAGCGGTCACGAAGCGACCGAACGGCCGTTCGCGCCGACCAGTACCGCTCGAAAGCCTTTCCGGCGTCGCCGAGTTCGTCGTCGGACACCGGTGAGACACTCATCGTGCCCCC
>NZ_JSYC01000160.1:0-90 GCF_054823965.1 Gordonia sp. GN26
TCGGCGCTACTCGGCCGGCGAAGGAGCCCAAACGCGGCCTCGCCACGCTCGGTCGGCGCCACTCGGCCGGCGAAGGAGCCCAGCGCGGCC
>NZ_JSYC01000160.1:100-22143 GCF_054823965.1 Gordonia sp. GN26
CGGTGCGCAAGTCAGCGGCGATGGCTTCGACCTGGCCGACGAACTGGTGACCGCCGGCCGCGTGGCGGTGCAGCTGCGCGTCCGGGAGCAGAGCGGCATTGAGGTCCAGATGCCCGAGCGGGACCTCCTCGTCGTCGATGCAGTGATGCAACGACAGCGAGACGCCGCGCGGTGGTGAGCCGGCGAACTCGTACTCGTCGACGTCCCAACCGTTCGGCCCCCAGTTCGGCATCGCCAGGAGGACCGCTCGTCTCGGCCCGGCGTACCCCGGCTCGGCAAGCACGTGCAGCAGGATCGACGCGCCGAACGAGTGGGCGACCAGGAGGTCGTCGGCGCCCATCGTCGACAACCGGACGCGCAATGGTTCAGCCCACGCCTGCAAGGACATGTCGTCGCTCGCGAACTCCGGCATGTCGACGGGCACGCCGAGAGCGCTGCCGAGGCCGTCGGCGATCTGGCGGTCGTCGGCGAAACCCCCTGCGCCGTGGACGAACAGGAGCAGTGTCATCGTGATCCCTTCGTAGCTCGGTATCGCTACAAAGACTGACCCTGCCCGACGCGAGTTCTCATCGGAGGGTCTCGGGACTCACTTCCCCTTGAGCGGCTTCTCGGCGAGCTTCTCGGCCAGCCAGTCGACGGTCTGCATGCCGAACAGATCTGTGCCCCAGCCGTAGAGGTTGGTGAGGAACCGAACCATGCTGCAGTCGGTGGGCTGGTAGTCGACCTCGGTGCCGCCGCGGCGGTAGTCGGCGGCAAGCTTCCGGGAATCCTTCGCGGGCACCAGCGACATCGGCGAGTCGTCCTTCGCGCACGACGCGATCAGCACCGGTGCGGTGGGCGACTTGCGGCCCAGCTTGTTGTCTTCGTAGACCGGCTGGAAGTCGGCGATCTCGGCCGGGTTCTCACCGCTCTTGAAAAGCGTGTTCATCGGCACGAACGGCATGGTGAAGTAGGCCGGGGTCTGGCATTGGGTGCGGAAGACGTCGGCGATGGCCTTGCCTGCCGGGGTGAACTTCTCGTCGAGTTTCATTGCCGGGTAACGCGGTTCGAGACCGAGCAGCGTGGCGAGGACGAAGGCCGAGCCGACCGAGCCATCGGCGGTGGCGATGAAGTTCTTCTGGTCGACGACCATGCCCTCGAGGACGACGCCCTTGATATCCAGTTCGGGCGCATACTTTTTCGCGTTCTCCGCGGCAAAGGCCGCACCGACACCGCCGCCGGCGATCCCGAACATGCCCAGCGGCGACGCCTCGGAGAGCTCGTTGCCGTCGTGCCGAAGCGCTGCGCGCAGACCGTCGAGGAGTGCCTTGCCCGCGAACTTGCCGGCGAAGACGCCGTGCGGCTTGGGATCACCGTCGTTGCCGACATCGCTCATCATGACCGCGTAGCCCTTGCCGAAGAACTGGCCCAGCGGGCCCAGCGCCGACCAGGACGCACCGTCCAGCGGGTCACCGCCGGTCCACATCGTGGACGGATGGCAGTAGGCGCCGACGCTGTCGTTGGCGAGTTGGTAGCCGATCAGCGGCCGAGTGGCGTCGGGTTTGCCGTCGCGCGGGATCATCAGCAGCCCGGTCGAGATCTCCTGCTCGTCGTGCAGCCCGCGGGTCACGTACATCAGCTTGTAGGCGTCAAGTTTCGCCGGACGCCAACCCATGAACTGGACGGCAACCTTCTTGGCCTTCAACACATCTCCGGGCTTCTCGCGCCCGGAGAGACGAGGCTCGGCATAGAAGGGGTCACCGGCGACCAGCGGGTCGATGACCTCCTGCGGGCTCGCGAGGCGACCATCACGCAGTGCGCCGACGACGAAACCGTTCAGCACCTCGTTCAGGCCCGGCGTCCGGTTGGGCGCGGCGCCGGCCGGCGCGGCCAGCGCGATACCGGAGGCGACCATCGCCAGGACGGCCACGAGCGTGATCCGTCGGGACAGACGCGAGAAGGATGAGTTCACTGGTAGGTCACCTTGATCGAGGTCAGAACCGACTCCATCAGCGGCAGCAGGTTTCGGGTGGGACGGTGTGTTTCCATCTGCTCGAAGTACGGAACGCTCATGGCGGCGCGCAGTGCGTGCCAGTGGTACTCGACCTGGGTGCGGTACTTCGGCAGAAGTTCGGTGGAGATGTAGACCCAGCGGTCCTCGTAGACCGACCAGTTCCACTCCGGCAGCGGCAGACTCACGGTCACCTTGCGACCGTCGAGCGCACGGCCCGGGACCTTGAGTTGACGGATGTCGCGCGGCGGGACCACACCGGCGACCGACGGCGCGGCGGCCACGGTGCTGCCGTAGGTCATGGCCTCACCGACGTCGCCCTTGTAGTTGCGGGTCGCGTCCCACTGCTTGTTGATGACCTCGCCCTGCTCGCGCTGCAGCAGACGGGCATTGCCTGCGGCGACCGCGGCGGGCTTCCTGGAGGCGATGCCCTCCCAGGCGCTCATGATCTCGTCGTCGAAGATGCCCGCCTCGTGCATCTCCCGGAGTGCCGGCAGACCGCCGACGACGTAGGCCCGGTGCATCGGCATCAGGTCGGAGAAGATGTTCTTCTGCATCACCAGGATCTGCCCCTGGACCTGCCGCAGGTCGTCGGCGGTGATCTTGGCGCCGACGCGGGCCAGCGCGCGGAGTCCGCCGGGGAGGCTGTTGACCGCCTGCGGTCCCGCGAGTTCGTTGACGCGGGCCACGATCGCGTGGGCGACGGGCTGCAGTCGGCTGAGTTCGAAGATCTCGGTGGCGTCCTTGTAGTCGAGCAGGCCGCCGCCGAAGTCGGCGCCGACCAGGCCACCCATGCCGGCCCACTGCAGTTCGCGATGCGCGAGCTGCAGATCCTCGTAGTAGCGGTAGGACTTCAGCAGGTTCTGGTGGTTGGCGCCGACACCGGCACGCGGGTTCCACGACGCGAGGTCGATACCGGCGCGCGTCGTCGTCTCGACGAGCCAGTACTGGAACAGCAACGCCTGGTACGACGACGGCGCGAGTCCTTGGTCGCGGGCCTGCCCGACCAGCCGCTGCAGGGTTGCTGGGTCGGTCGGCAACGCCGGGTGCACACCGCCCGGGCCTTGCGAGGCATCACGATTGACCAGCGGCAGGTTCAGATACCGCGACAGGGAATCGGCGGATGCCGTACCCCCGCTCACCAGCGAACCGAGCGCGACGACTACTGCCACCGCCGCGCAGACCGATACCCGTACGACCTTGTTCACGATGCTCCCGTTCAAGCAACCGACCATCACGGCCGAGTCACATTCCCATAACCGAAGTGAATCTAATGCTTGAGGTCGTCAGCCAGCAATTCGGCATCGCAAAACCGGAGGAATCCTCCGAAATACGTCCGATCAACCGAACGTCGCAGCGCAACACCGATTTCAGGCGATGCTCGGAATCCTCGAAATCGCCCTGGTCAAGGGTGGTCGAGACAGGGCTCCGCGACGATCTCCGCGACCCGCCGCTGATCGAGGATCGGAGAGTAGGTCAGAACAGTGCCCTGAGCCGCGCCAGATCCTCCTCGACCATGCGGGTGTCCCGGTTGAACTCGTCGTCGGACATCGACAGCTGTCGGAGCGTGAACACCACCTCGGCCCCGTCCGGATGCGGCAGAACGCGCAGCGGATTGTGCACGGTGTCGCCGTTCGGGAGGATCACGTCGTGGTCGACGACCCCGAGGGTGTTCCGCGGAACGAACCGGACCGTCACAGTGCCCATCGGCGACTCCGCCAGGAGATCGTCACCGCGTCGGACCACCTCGGAACTCGCGAGCCCAGCCGCCCACTTCGGGAGATTGTCGGGATCGGAGATGAACTCGTACACATCCTCGGTTGACGCACCGATCACCGTGCTCACGTGGCGACTCCGCATGACGATCAGTATTCCGCGTTTGGTGACGCATCCGGCGGGGAACCTGGAATGGTCACGACAACGGGGGGACAGTCCCATGCGACCCGTGACGACGAGCGAACCACCACCGACGGGATCAGAATGAACCACGACGCGAACTCACATAGGACCCGACCGAGAGGCGTGATCACCCGGCTGGGCATCGTCGCCGCGTCCCTGATCGCCGCTGTCGCCGGGTCAGTGATCGCGGGAAGCCCGGCGGCCGAGGCCAAGCCGGGCTGCCCCGACGTCGAGGTCGTGTTCGCCCGAGGGACCGTCGAACCCGCGCCCCCTCTGGGCCTGACCGGCATTTCCTTCGTCGAAGCCGTCCGGTCACAGCTCCCCGGCAAGTCCGTTGCCGCCTATGGCGTCCCCTACCCGGCGAGCGACCAGTTCGGCAACAAGTTGAAGTTCGCCCGGACCGTCGCCGACGGCGTTCGCACCACCCAGAACCGCGTCAAGTCGCTGGCAGCCAAGTGCCCAGACACCAAGGTCGTTCTCGGCGGCTACTCCCAGGGTGCGGTCGTCGCGGGTTACGCCGTCCATGCCGGCCTCGACCTTCCCGCGCAGTACAAGGCGTACGACCGTTTCGTCCCGCCGCCGCTGCCGGCGTCGCTCTCGCGCAATGTCGCGGCGATCGTCTTCTTCGGAGCCCCGTCGGACCGCTTCATCACCGACATCGGCGCGCCCCCGGTCCGCGTCTCCACCCCGTACCGCGGGAAGACAGTGCGCTACTGCGTCGCCGGTGACACCATCTGCGACGGCGCGCCGGTGGGCGGCCCCAACGCCCTGCACACGCTCTACTCGGTCAATGGCATGACCCTCGACGGTGCACGCTTCGTGGCACGGCGAGTCTGAGGCGCAGTTCAGGGGCTGGGGCTCTCCCCCGCCGCAACACCCATCGTCCGGGAGACGAGCTGCGAAATTCGGACGTCCCGATCGTGATTCAGGTGTTCGAGCATGAGCAAGCGGGCCTTCTCGGCTGATCCGTCGATGATCGCCGACAGGATCTGCTCGTGCTCGCTCACCGAACTCTCGAAGCTCTCGCGACCGGTCGGGGTGAACCACGGCGCGCTGACCTTGATCTGATCGCGAAGGTCCCGTTCCATGCCGTAGATCGTCTGGTTGTGCGCCGCCCGCATCACACAGTCGTGGAAGACATTGAGTGCGTGTCGGATCTCGACCGGATCGGTGTGACTCGCACTCTGCGCCAGTGCCTCTCTGAGCCGGGCGATGTCGACCGGTGTGTGGCGTTCGGCAGCCGCCGCTGCGGCGCTGGACTCGAGAATCGCTCGCACCTCGAAGATCTCGAGCATCTCCTCATCGCTGCGGATTCGCAGGACGAATCCCCGCGACGCCGCGATCAGCAACCCCTTGCGTTCGAGTAACGCCAGTGCTTCCCGGACCGGGGTCCGTGACACCCCGAACTCGTCGCTCAGCGCCTGAGGGATGAGGGTCGCGTCGGCGGGATAGTGGCCGTGCGTCAAACGCTCGTGCAGCGCTTCGTAGACCGCGTCGCGGGCGCTCTTCATCGGCGGTCACCTTCCGTCGGGTCATACAGGGCGGACTCTGCGAGCCCCTCGATCCTTGCAGACAACCCGACAAGCGTGTCGACACGAACCGACCGCAGGTCGTCGACGACGAGTGCGGTGTCGTCGGCGAAGCGATGTGCGCCCGTCTGCACGCCGACCAACGGGATGCCGAGGTGCCGGGCCGTGAGTTCGTCCCACTTTCCGTCGCCGAGGATCACCATCCGCCAATCTTCGATCCCGTGACGAACCGATGCCTGGCCGATGGCGTCGCGCACGATCTCAGCGCGGTTGTCGTACTCGGTACCGGTGGCGAGCGGTACGTCGTCCGGTTCGACGCCGAGCACGCGCAGTTTGGTACGGGCGAGGGCACGAAACGACCCGGTGGCGAAGGCACCGTACACATCACGCCGTGTCGCCAATTCTGCCAGCAGCTTTCGTGCACCGGCGATCTCGTCGACCGCTCCCGTGGACACGTGAACGTCGAACTCCTTGGCGTAGAGCCGCTCCAGTTCCGCGATGAACGCCGGGTCGGCGGGAATGCCGTGCTTGTCCTCGTACACCTCACCGGTCACCGCCGAATCAGTGTAGGCGCGGTACGCCTCCCACGGCTTGGCGAGTACATCGAGGCCGTGCCGGGCGAGCACATCGATGGCCACCCGGTCATGCGCTGCGGCCGAGTCGAGCAACGTGCCGTCGATGTCGAAGATGACCAGCGTCGGCGCCTCCGAAAGGTCTCCATGGGTCATCGCGGCAGGACTCCCGTCACGAGCGGGAGCGCCGGATGACTCCGCCATTCACTCAGCGAACCGTCATAGACCCGGGGTTGCGGGTATCCGGCCTCGACGAAGGCCAATGCCGCACCGGCGGCGTTGATCCCACCGCCGCAGTAGACGATCACTTCGGCATCTCGGTCTATCCCACACTGCTGCAGTGCCTTCCGGGTCCGCTCGGCCGAGAAGGTGCCGTCGTCGTTCAGCAGGTCGGGGTAGGGCACGCTCAGACTGCCCGGGATGTGGCCGGGCCGGTCGCCGCCGGATTCACCCGTGTAGTCGGGAGACCGGAGAGCACATACGAGCGCAGTGGGCGATCCTTCGTCGTCCGACACCGCACGCACCTCGTCGAGGTCGGTGAACACCGGGGTGCCGAGGTCCCGGATCTCCACGTCCGCGGCGACGGCGGCGGGTGTGGAGTCGCCGGTGGCGACCGGGTAGCCGCGGTCCTGCCAGCGGGTGAACCCGCCATCGAGCACACGCGCACGATCGAATCCGAAGGACCGCAGCACCAGCCACACGCGCGCGGCGTAGGCGCCGCTGAGCTGGTCGTACACGACGATGTCGTCCTCCGGGGTGATGCCGAGTTCCGCTGCTGTCACGGACATCTGGTCGACCGTCGGCCGCGTGAAAGCGATCGTCGACGACGGATCGGAGAAAGCCGCGAACAGGTCGGCGAACCGGGCTCCCGCGATGTGAGCGGCGCGGAAGACCTCGTGACCGGGATCGAACACCGTCAACCCGGCATCGTCGACCGACCTCGCGATGCTGGCATCGAGTACGACGACGGAATCAACGTTGCGGTGCAGCCATTCCGCGGAGACGAGCGCGGACGCGGCGCGGGTCACGCGCCGGCCTCGACGACGCCCTTCGCCCGGTTACGCCATTCGCCCCGCTCCGGTCGGTTGAGACCGAGGTTCTCGCGTAACGTGTCGCCCTCGTACTCGGTGCGGAACAGCCCGCGGCGCTGCAGTTCGGGCACCACGTGGGTGGCGACGTCCTCGAAAGCCGCCGGCACATGGGTCGCCTGGATCATGAATCCGTCTGCGGCCCCGGCGTCGAGCCACTGCTCCATCGTGTCGGCGATGTCGGCGGCCGAACCGATCATGTTTCCCTCGGTACGCGCGCCGTACCAGCGACCGATCTCGCGGATGGACAGGTTCTCCCGCTCGGCGAACTCCACGACCTCGCGGTAATGACCCTCCACGCCAACCACTTCGAGCGACGGGAGCGGGCCGTCGAGGTCGTACTTCGTGAGGTCGACGTTGACGTGATACGCCAGGCGCGACAGGCCGGCCTCGTGGTCGACGAGTTCGAAGAATGCCTCGTGCTTGGCCATCGCGTCGCGGACGTCGGTGCCGACGACGGTGGTGGCGGCGGGCAGGATCTTGAGCTGTTCGGGGTCCCGGCCGTGGGCGGCCGCGCGCTGCTTCATGTCCTGGTAGAAATCGACGGCACTCTCGAGCGACGCGTGGCTGCAGAACACGACATCGGCCCAGCGGGAGGCGAAGTCGCGTCCCGTCGGCGACGCGCCGGCCTGCACGATGACCGGGTATCCCTGCGGCGGTCGGGGCACGCCGAGCGGCCCCTGAACCTGGAAGAAGCGGCCCTTGTGGTCGATCGCCTCGACCTCCTCGGGGCGGGCGAAGCGTCCGGACTCCTTGTCGTGGATCAGCGCGTCGTCGGACCAGGAATCCCACAGTCGGGTGGTCACCTCGAGGAACTCCTCGGCCCGCGCATACCGCTCCTCGCGGTCGGGCAACTTGTCCTGGTTGAAGTTCTGCGCCTCCGCATCCTGGAAGCTGGTGACGACGTTCCACCCGGCGCGTCCACCACTGAGGTGATCGAGCGTGCCCATGGACCGAGCGAGGTTGTACGGCTCCTGGTAACCGGTCGACATCGTCGCGGCGACACCGAGTTTGGTTGTCACCGAACTCATCAGGGTGATGACCGTCATCGGGTCCAGACGCGGTGTGCCGGTGCCGAATCTGACCGCCGGCTCGAAGGAGTCGCCGAGGCTTCGCGGGACGGCGAGCGCGTCGGGGACGAACGCCATGTCGAACTTGGCGTCTTCGAGGATCCGGGCGATGTGCAGATAGTGCTCAGCCGTGAGGAAGCCGTCCCCGGCGTCGGGATGTCGCCAACCGACCGTCCCCTGCGGGCCGGCATTCATGAATGCGGCCAAGTGGATCTGCTTGCGGGACATGTCATTCGCTCCTTTGCGACTGATCTGCGATTGACGGCGGGCGGGGTTCGTCTGCCTGGTCAGAGGGTGGAGAGTTCGTCGAGGAAGGCCACGGCGAACGATCCGGTGCCGGTGGTGCGAGCACCTGCCCGCTCCCCCGCCGCGGCAAACGCGGCGTGTGCGGCGCGTGCTGCAGTGAACGGATCGACGACGGCGCAGTACGCCGCGCTGAGTGCACCGAGGCTGCAGCCGGTGCCGGTGACCTGAGGCATCTTCGCATCGCCGCCCGTGACCGAGGTCGCCCGGCCCGACGGGTCACAGAGGTAGTCGACCTCTCCGGACACCGCCACCACCGCGTCGAGGCGGACGGCCAGGTCCTTGACGGTGTCGATGACCTCCGAGGAGTCGAGCGTCGAGTCGACGCCGCTGCCGCCGGCGCCGCCGGCCAGTGCCGAGATCTCGCTGGCGTTGCCGCGGATGATCGACGGCTCGTACTTCAACAGCGACGTGAGGATCTCGTCGTACTCGCCGGCTCCTGCGCCGATGGCCACCGGATCGAGCACCCACGGAGTGCCCGCCGTGTGTGCGGTCGCGGCAGCCTCCTCCAAGGCCTCCGGAGTCACCGAGGACATCAGGGCCGCACCGTTGATCCAGACCGCGCCCGCACCGGCGGGAAACGCCGTGGTGAAGCCGGGCGCCGCCCCGATCGCGGGACCCGCGCCCAGCGCGAGCAGTACGTTCGCGCTCAGATTGGCCGCAACGTAGTTGGTCAGGCCATAGATGAACGGGGCCTTTTCCCGGAGGCTCGCGATGGCGGTCTTCACTTCGGGCGACTGGACTGTCGTCGTTTCCATCTGCACTGCTCCTCGTGGTTCGCACTCCGGGTCTAGAACTGCATTTAGTTGTATACAGTTGGATGCGGACACTGCCAATCAGTCCGCAATTAAACTCAGCCCGGTTTCAACACATGCCACGTGCCTCACGCCGACCCCCGGCACCGTGGGCGACGATGAACAGCATGCGTGACCTCACCCCCGACGACCTCGGCGTGCTGTTGTCTGTCTTCGCCGTCCTGCTGTTGGCCTTCGGCGCCGACTTCCACTTCTCCCGCCGGATCGCGAAACGTCACAAACTGTCTGCCCGCATCTTCATCACGATCAATGTGGTCGGCGAGCTCGCGACCGCCGTCGCACTGGTCCTGACATGGGTGGCCCTGTGGAGTCCCGGCGCGTGGGAACGAATCGACAACCTCCTGGTCTTCGGACCGGGCACGGTGGCGATGCTGTGCGTCGTCATCCTCACGGTCGAGACCGTCGTGTCCCGCTCGACGGATGCGTGGCGGGGTTAGCTGAGGAGCGCCACGATCGCTCGCGCGAGTCCGCGTCGCGCCAGTTCCTGATCCTGAAAGCTGCCGAGTTGCTTCTCCGACACCAGACCTCGCATGGCGCCGGGCAGGAACGCCGCGACCTCGCGGACCCGTTCCGGGTCGACGTCGAGGTCGGCAAAGGCGCGCTGGCAGGACTCGGTCCAGGACGGCCCCCACGACGCGAACTCGGCGGCGGTCTTGGGGAACAGTCGCCGGAGTTCGTCGGGATCGCGGGGTAGTGCTGCCCGCAGGGTCTCGATGGCGCGGGACTCCGGCGCGGTCAGACCCGCATACATGAGCTCGATGATTGCCTCGACCCGCTCGGCCAGTGGCGCTTCGGGTTTCACGCTGACCGGCAGATCGCCGCGCTGCTCGGCGGTCCGGTGCAGCACCGCCGCCCAGAGGCCGTCGATGTCGTCGAACTGGTACTTGACAGCACCCCAGGTCGCGCCGATGTCCTTGGCGATCCGATTGCCCGACACCGACGCCGGATCACCTGAGGCCAACGAACTGATCGCCGCGTCGAGCATCGCATCGCGGGTCGCCTGTCCCCGACGATTCGCACGCCGAGCACCGGGCGCCGGTGTACCGGCCGGGGTGCGGGCGTCGACGGGGGTCATGGTCGCCGATGGTAGCCGCTGGGGATTCACGCCTGGCGTTCTGCGGCCACGAGTTCACGGACCGCCGGGGCCACCTCGTCGGCGAACCTCGCCAGATCGTCGGGGTCGTCGGTGGCCAGGATGAATTTGCTCATGCCGAGGGAGACGGTCAGGTCCGTCAGCTGTTCCGCCCACTGCGCGGGTGTGCCGGCGAGCAGGCCGGCGTCGGAACCGAAAGTGCCCGCGATGTTGTAGATCCGGGTGATGTCCGCGGGGTCCCGGCCGGCCGCACGCGCCGCGTCGTCGATGATCGCGGCCTTCTCGGCCACCTGATCCGGCGGGACGAACTGCAGGCTGGGCACCCACGCGTCGGCCACTTCTCCGGTCAGCCGCAGCATCCGCGGCCCCAACGCACCCAGCCAGATCGGAATGTCGTGCGCCGGAGCGGGTCCGGCGTGGAGTCCGTGGACGGGATAGAACTCACCGTCGAGATCGACCGTGCCTCCTGCCCAGAAGGCCCTCATCACCGTGATCGCCTCGGCGAGGGCATCGACCGCCTCACCCGGAGAGCGGCGCGGCCCTCCCGCGGCGACCACCCCGTCCCAGAACGCTCCGGCCCCCAGACCGAGTTCGACGCGGCCGCCGGTCAGGATGTCGAGAGTCGACGCCGCCTTGGCCAACATCACCGGCGGACGCAGCGGCAGGTTGGCGACGTTGGGCGACAACCGGATCGACTCCGTCCGAGCACCGATGACGGACAACAGCGTCCAGGTGTCGAGGAAACGCCGCTGGTAAGGATGGTCCTGGACACTGACGAGATCGAGCCCGGCCGCCTCTGCGACGTTCACGAGACGGAGCAGGTCGTCGATCCGGTCGGCCCGCGGGCTCGGAAAGAACCCGAAACGCAACGGTTGTCCGTAGTCGGTCATGATGACTCCTCGTCGGATCGGCGATCGAACTCTTTCCGGGCGGCGGCCACCCGCGGCGCCAGCCCGATGACGACCGACGCGAACTCGGCGACGGCCGCCCGCACTTCCACACCGAGATCGGTCAGGGTGTACTGCACACAGGACCGCCGACTCGGCATGACCCCGCGAGCGACCAAGCCGTCGCGCACGAAACGCCGCAACGTCTGCGACAGCATGCGGTCGTTGATACCCACCACGGCCCGGCGCAGTTCGCCGTAGCGTCGGGGTTCGGTGTCGAGCGCGATGAGCACCGTCATGGGCCAGACGCCCCCGATGGTCTCGAGTGCGGCGCGAACAGTGTCGGAACCGGCGAGGAGGTCGTCGATCGTGACCGATCCCGTGATCGTGACCGAACCCTTCGATCTGCCCTGCCCCGTGTCCATGCTGCGAGCGTACGCCTCTCTGGAAACAAGAGCACTCTTGAAATAAGAGTGAATGCGGATGCGTTGTGGACGGCAGGATCAGAAACCACAACGAGAAGGAGTCGTCATGACCTCCCCACAAACGAGCCAGTCGCCCGCGGCGGACCACTCTCGCGCCGGCCGTGTCGTCGAGCTGGGCCATCCCTGGCGCGGCGTCGGCCCATTCCTCTTCGCAGTCCATCATCTCGATGCCTACCCGGCCGGCAATGCCGAGATGGGTCCCGCCACCGGCGTCGACGACCGGCAGCTCGGCAGCGACTTCGGCCACCCGTCGGGCTGGAACATGTACCACGGGACCACGATTCCGGGCTTTCCCGCGCACCCACACCGTGGTTTCGAGACCATCACCGTGGTCCGCCGGGGCGTCGTCGACCACGCCGATTCGACGGGCGCCAGCGCCCGGTACAGCAACGGCGACGTGCAGTGGGTGACCGCAGGCAAGGGCGTCTCCCACTCGGAGGTCTTTCCCCTCGTGAATGCCGATCGCGACAATCCATTTGAGCTCTACCAGATCTGGCTGAACCTCCCGGCGCGCGACAAGACCGCCGATCCGGAGTTCACGATGCAGTGGTCCGAGGACATCCCCGTCGTCGTGCACGACGAGGACGGGGCGAAGGCCACCGTCCGGGTGATCGCTGGATCCTTCGGATCCGCCACGGCACTCGAGGCGCCGAAACACTCCTGGGCATCGGATCCGGCAGCGGACGTGGCGATCTGGCTGATCGATCTCGAACCGCACGCGAGGGTCGATCTACCGGCACCGGCCTCGACGGACACCCGCCGGATGCTGTATGTCCACGGAGAGGCGGCTCGCGTCGAGATCGACGGTGCAACAGTCGACTCGGGAATCGGCTTCGAACAGACGCGGGCGTCGGCGTTGGCCGTCGCCAACGGGGACGAACCGTCGACGATCCTCGTGCTGCAGGGCGCAGAGATCGGCGAGCCGGTCGTCCAGTACGGCCCGTTCGTCATGAACAGTGCCGAGGAGATCGATCAGGCCTACAGCGACTACCGCCGCACGCGGTTCGGCGGTTGGCCGTGGGACTCCGACGCGCCGGTCCACCCGCGGACCGAGGGGCGCTTCGCCCGGTTCCCGGATGGACGGGTCGAGCGGCCCGGGGAGTGATTCCCGGGTCGGCTCAGCTCGCGGCACCCTCCAGCTCTGTCAACTCGGTCGGCGTCGAGACCGAGTACATGACGCGATGGATCTCGGCGGTGAAGTCCTCGGCGGCCTCGATGTTGGAGGCATGACCGGTGTCCAGCACGACGAGCTGGTCGAGATAGCCGCGGATCGAGAGCGTGTGGGCGATGCGCTG
This sequence comes from Gordonia sp. GN26, assembly GCF_054823965.1. Classification (NCBI taxonomy): domain Bacteria; kingdom Bacillati; phylum Actinomycetota; class Actinomycetes; order Mycobacteriales; family Gordoniaceae; genus Gordonia; species Gordonia sp. GN26. Next base: position 13,127 of record NZ_JSYC01000160.1, read on the forward strand.
GGTCATCGCGTGTGGAAGCAACAGGTCATGGCGTCCACCGATGACCGTGGTCGGCACGGTGATGGCCTCGGCTCCCACCGGCCCCAGGGCCAGTTCGATGAGCGCGACCGCGGCCTTCGCCCGCGCGACCGGGTTGCACGAACGACTCATCGCGAGCACGAACTCGGCGTGATCCACCGTCGCCGAGCGACCGTTGAGGATGCGGGTCCGGACCAGACTCCGCGCGAATCGACCGCCAGGGAACGGAAACGGGACCGACAGAGCGGCCTGACCGAGCCAGATCGGCGCCTTGAACATGGTGTTGAGGAACGGCAGGACCCGGGTCTCCGCGGCGATCCCGCCCCAGGTCGTGTTCGCGAGCACCAGTGCGGCCGCACGCTCCTCCACCTGGTCGGGGTGACGGTGCGCCCACGCCTGCACGGTGATGCCGCCCATGCTGTGGCCGACGAACACGGCCTTCGAGTCACGCGGCACGGCCTGATCGACCACCGTGTGGAGGTCGTCGGCCAGGACGTCGGCGTCGAAGCGGCGCTTGCCCCACGTGCTCTCCCCGTGACCCCGCTGGTCGTAGGCGATGACGTGGTAACGCTCGGCGAGGGCGTTGATCTGCGGGTTCCAGTACTCGATGCAGCAGGACCATCCGTGGACCAGCACCAGGACCGGCGCATCCGGTGATCCGTAATGGTGGACCCGGAGGCGGGCGCCGTCGTCGGTGAGTGCCCAGGTGGCACGTTCGGGCTCGCGCGAGTTGAACAGTGCGATGGCGTACTGACGGCTGCGGAGTCGGCGTCGGGCCTCGGCCGGTCGTACCAGTCCCGTCAGCATCGACTGGGCGTCTGCCAGTCGTGCAGTGCGTAGCGCACCACCTGCGTTCATCTCGGCCTCCCGGCGTCATTGCTGTAAGCCACGTCACAGCGCCGGAGCAATGATACAAACCGGCGTCGGATGTTCCAACAGTTTCGAAGGAATTTTGTTGGACACACGAGTAACCGGATGAGAGACCCCTCAAACCTCCACTTGAACGCTGTTTTCGACCTTTTTCACAGAACCCTCTTGTATTCCGGTTCTGCGCGTCCTACCGTGGCCGCATGGCGCAAACGCCGCTGTCGATGACACCCACCGGATGGTTCCAGGTCGCATGGTCGACCGAGATCGCCGTCGGGGCCGTGCACACGATGAAGTATTTCGGTCGCGAGATGGTCGCCTGGCGATCCCGGTCCGGCCGGATCTCCGTATTCGACGCCTACTGTGAGCATCTCGGCGCCCACCTCGGCCACGGCGGCCACGTCGAGGGTGAGAACCTGGTCTGCCCCTTCCACGGTTGGGAGTGGAACCAGGACGGACGCAACGTGTGCATCCCCTACGAGAACCACCCCAACAAGGGTCGACGCATCCGCAGCTACCCCGTCGTCGAACGCAACGAAGCCGTCTGGATCTGGCACGACGTCGACGGGCGGCCACCGCATTTCGATGTCCCGGACATCTTCGCCGACTTCGACGACGACGCGACCGCGGCCGACTATTACCCACCGATTCCCGGCGCGACTTTGTTCCGGCCGGGCCTCGAGATCCACCCGCAGTACATCATGGAGAACGGCGTCGACTTCGCCCATTTCAAGTTCGTCCACAAGACACCGTTCATGCCGGATTTCACCCGGCACGATTTCTCCGGCCCGGTGTCCTACGTCGACTTCACCATCGCCTTCGACGAAGGCGCGACACTCGAAAGTGCGACCAGCGGAGTCGAATCCATCAACGCCGGCCTCGGTTGCTCGGTCACCAAGAGCTGGGGCATGGTCGACAACCGTACGATGCCCGCGGTCACCCCGGTCGACGAGCACACCTCGGACGTGCGCTTCACCGTCTGGATCGGGCGCAAACCCGGCGAGGAGACCGGCGAGATCACCCGATACGGAAAGACCATGGCCGAGTTGGTCATCGAGCAGTTCGCCGCCGACATCGACATCTGGGCACATCAGCGTTACTCCGACCCACCGGCCCTGTCCCGCAAGGAGTACGCGGGATTCACCGCGCTGCGACAGTGGGCCCGACAGTTCTATCCCGACGGCGGCGCCTCGGCCGACGAGTTCGTCCGGATCCGCCGGTCCGAGCTCGAAGCACTCCGCGCGGCAGCGCACATCGACAGCCGCGCGGCAGCACGCGTCGACACCGACGCAGCTACGCAGTCCTGACCCGACTCTTCTCCCTCGTCCCGAAAGGACCTCACGATGACGGCACCCGAAAAGATCCGGGTCTTCCAGGTGGCCACCGGCAATCTGGGCACCGAGATGATCGACCGCATCCGCAATCATCCCGATCTGGAACTGATCGGCCTGCACTGTTATTCGTCGGACAAGGTGGGCCGGGATGCCGGTGAGATCGTCGGCATCGGCCCGATCGGCGTGATCGCGACCGGCACCGTGGAAGAGATCATCGCCGCACGACCCGACGTGCTCACCTTCCACGGCGTCTTTCCCGACGAGGATCTCTACGTGCAGGTCCTCGAGGCCGGTATCGACATCGTGACCACCGCCGACTGGATCACCGGCTTCCACCGGGACACCAACCATCCGCACCACTCCGGCCGCAAGGTCAGCGAGGTCATCGCCGAGGCCTGCGCCAAGGGAGGCGCCACCTTCTACGGCACGGGCATGAATCCCGGTCTGGCACAGATCCTCGGCATCGTGCACACCGCCGACGTCGCCGAGATCGAGAACGTCACGGTGACCGAGTCGGTGGACGTCTCCTGCCATCATTCGGTCGACACCTGGAAGGCCGTCGGTTACGGCTTACCGGTCGATGACCCGTCGATCCCGGACTCGCTCTACAAGTACACCGCCGTCTTCGCCGACTCGGTGTACCTCATGGCCGACGCCTTCGATCTCGAACTCGACGAGGTGGCGTTCTCCTACGAGCTGGGCGCCTGCACCAAAGACGTCGACCTCGGTTGGTACCAGCTACCCGCCGGGTCGTTGGGCGGCAGCTACATCAAGTACCAGGGCATGGTCGACGGCGTGCCGCGCGTGGAATCCCATCTCGAATGGCAGATGACTCCGCACACCGATCCGTCGTGGAACATCCAGGCCTGCTACATCACCCAGGTGACCGGCGACCCGAACATCTACTCCAAGCACATGATCTTCCCGCGCAGGGGATTCGACCTGTCCAACCCAGAGAACTTCGCGTCGATCGGCATGACCGTCACCGGCCTGCCCGCACTCAACTCGATACGATCGGTGGTCGCGGCCCCGCCGGGGATCGTGACCAGTGCCGACCTCCCGCTACGGAGCTTCGCCGGCCGCTTCAAGATCTGAGCCGGCGCGGTGTCGGTATCGACCTCGGTGAACCCACTCCTCGAGAAATCCCTCCCTCGAGAACGCCTTTCGGGAATCCCCTTCAGCCGAGGTCGATACTGATGCCGGTGAGCTCGGCGCCGACATCCCACAACCGTTCGGCGACGGCGCGGTCCTTGGCCTTCGGCGACGGCTCGACCAGCACCGGCGGACCGGCCAGGCCGAAACTCCCTGTGGGACCGTAATACTGGCCTCCCGAGACCTTCGGGTCCGTGGCTGCCCGCAGGATCGGCAGGGCACCCTCGGGCGGATCCATGATGAAACGATCGGTGAGCCACCGCAGCGACGGCGCGTGATACGCCCACTGCAGGAATTTGTTCTGCTCGCGCATCACCCCGGTCCGTGTGCCACCCGGATGCGCGGCGATCGAGATCGCCGGTGCCTCAGCGGCTCTCAGCCGGCGGTCGAGCTCCATAGAGAACAACATCTGGGCGAGCTTGGCCCGTGAATACGCTCCGGCGCTGGTGAACGTGCGGTCCATCGGGATGTCGGAGAAATCGATGTTGCCCGCACGGTGAGCGTGACTGCCGACCGTGACGATCCGTGCGGCGTCGGCGGCGAGCAACCGGTCCATCAGCAACCCGGTGAGCGCGTAGTGGCCGAGGAAGTTGGTACCGAAGTCCATCTCGAAGCCGTCAGGCGTCAGATCGCGCTGGGCGCGCATGACCCCGGCGTTGTTCACCAGGACGTCGATCCGCGGATGGCGTCGTCGGATCTCCTCGGCGGCAGCGCGCACGGAATCGAGACTGGCGAGATCGAGGTCGAGGATCTCCACCTCCGCACCGGGTACCTCGGCGACGATGTCGTCGCGCGCGGCGGCAGCGGTCTCGGCGTTGCGGCATGCCAGCACCACCGTGGCGCCGAGAGTGGCGAGCCCCCGGGCGGCTTCACGTCCGATTCCCCCGTTGGCCCCGGTGACCACGGCGACCCGCCCGGTCTGTGAAGGCGCGTCGGCCAATGTCCAACCCGTCTTCACGTGCTCCCCCTCTGACTCCGGCACAACGGACGCTGTTGTTCGTATCACATCTCCTGTGACAGTTCCGGTTCGGGTGTCACACGCGACCGCACCCCGATCGCGTTCCGGAGAACGCGGTCGGGGCGCGGTGCAACCACTGGTCGTGCGACCTACAGGTCAGACGGTCACGGGCGCCGGCGCGGCGGCGCTGAACTGTCCGGCCGGCGCGAACCTGGCGAGGACCTGGTCGAACGGCTCTCCCGCCACCGCAGTGATGAAGTTCTCGACATCCGCACGGGTCCGCAGACCGAGGAGCGGATTCGGGTCGGACAGCAGACCGAGCAGGGCCTGGGCGACGTTCGGATCGACGGCGGCAGCCGGAAACGACAACTCGAGGTGGGTCGCGAAGTCGGGGTCACCGAGGAACAGGCGGGTGACCTCGGTGGCCGCGTGACCGCGGCGCTCCCAATGCTTCTCGAACTCGTCGGCCAGCCAGTCCGCGGTGAACTCGCCGTCGTGGGCGCGGGCGGCCTTGACCAGCTCGGCGACCTGGATGAGCGTGTTCTGGGCCCCCTGGCCGGCGACGGGATCGACGGCGATCGCGGTGTCGCCGATCGCAGCCACCGGATGACCGCTCCTGGTGGTGGCAACCGCCTGACGCACGGTCGGGGTGACCGCACCCTTCAGCCACGACACCGGGTCGGATTCGATGACGTCGAGCTGCTCGATGACCGGCGCATCCTCCGGGAAGAACTCCGCGAAGATGCCGGCGATGGTTCGCCGTGCGGTCACCGCGTCGTGGACGTCGTCGATGCGCGGCGCCCAGGCACCCGACGGCTTGGCGAAGACGATGAAGGACCAGGTCGCTCCCTCGTCCTTGTGCAGGAACGGGCCGACGAACAGCTCGCCGTTCTCGCTGTCGAGGTTGTACAACGAGTGACCGGCGCCCGCCTGCGAGCGGTAGGCGAACACGTCCGGTCCGTGGTCGACGCCCGTCAACGTGACCTGCAGCAGTCGACGCTGCGGCTCGCGGTACTTGGTGCGCGACTCGTCGACCGGGAACAGCGTCGACAGTCCGCCCTTGCCGGTGGCGACGAGGGTGAGGTCGGCCGCCCCGGCGATCTCGTCGAGGTTGTCGAGATCGACGGTGGTGACCTCGAATCGTCCGCCGCGGTCCAGGAACCGGCCGAGGCGGTCGTCGGCACGCAGGCGGAGATCGACGGCAGCGGAGATGTAACCGTAGTCGGGGTCGTATTCGAGAACGGGGGCGCGATCCTCCCCCGCGCCGCCGTACAGGCGGACGCTCATGCCGGTGGTCTTGCCGACCTCGTAGAGATCCTCGATGATCTCGGCATCCCACTCCTGGGACTTGCCGAAGAGCACGCCGACGCCGGTCGGCGGCACCTTGTTGCGCAGCGAGTCACGGTCGCGGTCGCTGTAGATCGTGACGTCGAAGCCGGCGTCGAGAAATCCGAGACCGGCAGTGGTCCCGGCGAGTCCGGCCCCGATGATCGCGACGGATCGTCGTGTGGTCATGTGTGTCTCCCTGATCGGTTGCATGCACTGCGTGTGATGACTGGGAGACAGGGTGCCGGGGCGATCGTCGTCGCTGAAGGTTTAGACGCAGCACGAACGAATGGGTGGTCGGGGGGCTGACCTCGATACGCGTCGGCCTCGCCACGCTCGGTCGGCGCTACTCGGCCTGCGGACGCCTGTGCACCCGGTAGCGCTCGTATGCGACGACACCGAACAATCGGGTCTCCACCAGATGGAGGTCGACGCGATCGGTGACCGGCGGCAGCATCGGGGTGCCCCCGCCCACGACGACCGGGTACCGGAAGATCCGCAGCTCGTCGACCAGGCCGAGTTCGAAGGCCTGCGACGCCAGGTCCGCTCCGCCGATCTCGATGTCCCGGTCCGTCGCGGCGCGGACCTCCGCGACCTCGTCGGCGACGGACGCACGGGCGAGTCTGGCGTTGCCGTCGACCGCGTCGAGGGTGCGACTGAAGACGACCTTCGGCAGGGCGGCCCAGATGTCGGCGAAAACGGCGCCCGCCTCGGTGTCGCGCATGGCCGGGTCGGTCTCCCAGACCCGCATCGTCTCGTACAACCGCCGACCGAGGATCGTGCCGCCGAGGCTCCCGACGCGTTCGGTGTGGAATGCGAAGAGGCCGTCGCTGTGCCCCGGCCATTGGAAGTCGCCGTCCCGATCGTGGATGTAACCGTCCACCGAGACACCCATCGTGTAGATCAGCATGCAACTCCTCACAGTCGGTTCCGAAAGATTGTCCGAGGCTACGGCCGTCTTCCGAGGTAGACCCGGTAACAGGAACCTTCGAACATCCTGTGGGTCCGCCGACACCCGCCGCGGCGGCGGCGACGCACCACCGCCGACAAGTACCATCGCCCTCTGTGCGCACGCCCGTTCCCGAAGTAGCCCCGGTCGTCGCGACGCCCAACGAGGACGCCGCGACCGGAAACACCTCGGGCTATCGGCTCGACCTCGACGGCCTGCGCGGCATCGCTATCGCTTTGGTCGCCGTCTTCCACGTCTGGTTCGGGCGGGTGTCCGGCGGCGTGGACGTCTTCCTGACGCTCTCGGGATACTTCTTCGTCGCGTCGCTGCTCAAGCATGTGCTCGCCACCCAGCCCGCTTCCGCGTCGTGGGGCAGCGCGCTCAACCCGGGGCCGCGGTTCTGGCGCCTGGTCCGACGGCTGCTGCCGGCGCTGCTACTGGTGCTGGCCTTCACCGCTGCGCTGATCGTTCTCGTGATGCCGACGACCCGGTGGGGTCCGCTCGGCGCCGAACTGCAGGCCAGCGCGCTGTACTACCAGAACTGGCATCTCGCGTTCGAGTCGCAGGACTATGCGGCCGCCGACTCCGCGAACAGCCCGATGCAACACCTGTGGTCGATGTCGATGCAGGGTCAGTTCTTCCTGATCACCTTGCTGAGTGCACTCGCCCTCGGTGGTCTGCTGCGCGCGCTGGCTCTCAAGGTCGAGTTCTTCCGCCGCCCGCAGGTCGTGCGCGGCATCGTCGGGTTCGCGCTCCTGGGCGTTGCGCTGGTCTCCTTCGCGTGGGCCAACTTCCGCCACGGCATCAACCAGCCGTTCACCTACTACGACACCGTCGCCCGACTGTGGGAGCCGCTCGTCGGCGGCCTGCTCGCGGTGTGGATGCCGAAGCTCGCGCTGTCCGCGCGCATGCGCAATCTACTGAGCCTCATCGCCCTCGGCCTGATCATCACCTGCGGCTGGTGGATCGCCGGTGTCCAGGAGTACCCCGCGGCCTGGGCGCTCGTGCCCGTCGGCGCGACACTCATCCTGATCTGGGCGGGCTCGGCCGCCACCGCCCGCCCCGCCGAGGGACAGGCCCGGGTGACTCGTGGTCTCGCCTATCCGCAGCTGGTGTGGCTGGGTTCCATCGCGTACGCGCTCTACCTGTGGCACTGGCCACTGCTGATCTTCTACATGGCGTGGCGCTATCAGGACGAGGTGTCCTGGCTCGAGGGCACCGGGATCCTGGGCGTCTCTGTCCTGATCGCGTGGCTCACCACCAAATACGTCGAGACCCCGCTGCGGTCCGGGTCGCTGCGACGCAAGAAGACCGTGGCGTCGGAGGCACCGAACACGCCGACGAAGCCGAACAAGCCGGGCTTCCAGAACTCCCACGGCTACCGGGTGGCCCTTCTCGCGGTCCTGCTGATCGTCAGTGTCGCCGCCGGCAGTGCCGCGGTGACCTGGCAGCGCGACGCCGCCAACGCGACCCTCGACACCGAGAACCTCGACCCCCGCCTCTATCCGGGTGGACGCGCCTTCCTCAACGGTGCGCCGGTCCCGAAGGTGACCGCCCAGCCGAGCCCCGACGTCGTCGACATGGACTGGCCGATCACCTCCTACGACTCGATCATCAGCGGATGGAAGGACCCGTCGATCAAGGTCGGGTACTACGGCGACGTGAACGCCACCCGCACCATCGCCCTGGTCGGTGGCTCCCACGCCGAGCAGTGGATCACCGCGCTGAACGACATCGGCAAACGGCACAACTTCCGCGTCACGACCTACCTCAAGGTGGGCTGTGCACTCACCACCGAGCACGTCTTCACCTGGTTCGGCCAGAAGTACTACCAGTGCAACGACTGGTCGAATCGCGTGATGGAACGCCTGGCCGTGGACAAGCCCGACTACGTGTTCACCACCTCCACCCGTCCTCCCGAGGGGGCCGCCAAGGGCGACTACGTGCCCAAGGACTACGAGGAGATCTTCGCCCAGTTCCGCGACCGCGGGCAGAAGGTGATCGGCATCCGCGACAACCCGTGGTCGACCGGCAAGCTGAAGCCGCCGGAATGCCTCGCGAGCGGCCGCAAGCCCGAGGTCTGCGGCGTCTCACGTGCACAGGCCATGGCGCCCACCGACCCGGCTGCCGCGCTCGCCGACGAGTTCCCGAACATGACCTTCCTGGACTACACCGACGCCATGTGCGACGACACGTACTGCCCGGCGGTGGTCGGGAACATCCTGATGTGGCACGACTACCACCACCTGTCTGCCACGTTCGTACGCAGCCTCATCCCGGCGATCGAGACCGACCTGCAGAAGGCCACCGGCTGGTGGTGACCGGCTGGTGATGACCTGGATACGCCCCTCGGCTTGCGCTTCAGTGCTACTCGGCCACCAGACCGCTGGTTGAGTAGGCGAGGAGCCTGCGA
>NZ_JSYC01000161.1:0-1639 GCF_054823965.1 Gordonia sp. GN26
TCGCCAGATCTGCCGAGCGGGAAGGAAACGGTTGCGCGGGAACGAGACCCGGCTCAGTGCCCGCGCAAGTTGCTGAGCGCGCTCTCCAACGGAGCCAGCAGCCCCGACCCCCCGCGCGTGTCTGCGGTCAGCCGGCGCGCGCTGGCGACGACCTCGCGGTCCCGCTCGTCGAGCAGTCCGTCGAACCGCTCGTCCAGAAGCCAGCGCGCGTCCGTCGCCGCGAAAGCGGCCACCGCGTCGAGGAACATTTCCATCCGACGGACACGGTCTTCACGTTCTTTACCCTCACAGACGAACCAGCGGAACTGATCCTTCCAGAGGTGTTGTCGCGCTTCGACGCCGGAGGTGTCGACGAATGTGCCCCGGATGGACTTCACCTTGCTTTTCTGCAGGTACTCGTCCACCTCCATCGCGAGGCGGATCACGTTTCCGTCGGACAGTGAAGCCCCGATGATGAGGACGTGCTTGGTCAACAGCAGCGCTTGCAGCAAGGAGCCGGCCGGTCGGGACTTGGCGTCGAACAATACGAAGTCCCGTCGTGTGAGCACGATGCTCGGCGACCGGTCGATGTCGCCATGCAGCTTCAGCAGCCACGGACGTTCCGCGTCGACGGCCTCCCACGGCAGGATCGTCGGACGCCGACGGCGGGTCGCCTCCACCGCCTTCTCGTAGAGGTCGTCGTAGTTGGTGGTGACAGCTTCGCGACAACCCATCCCGGCCAGCAGGGCGTGCGCGAGCGCCACCTTCTGCTTCCTGCCGATGATCTCGATGACGGCGTCGTTCAGCTTCTCGGCGCCGCCGAGTGCCGAAGCCAGATACTCCGCCTGGTCGAGTGCGTCGAGCTCCCCGAAGTCCTTGGGCAACTCGCCGCCGACTCGCTTGCCGAGCTCGGCGATCAACGTGCCCCAGCTCGGCAGTCCGGCCGCCATGCTGACCCCCGCACCGAGGAACAGCGCCAAGTGGCCGTTGGCCGCCAGCCCGCCGAGCCGACGCGCCTCGGCCATCTCGGCGTCGTCGAGTTCCCAGTGCTTCGACCCCTTCGCCTCCAGGTTGCGGCGGACATGCTTCGCGGCACTGAAGACGGCCGGGTCGGGCGTGACGAGAAGGATGTCGAGCCCAAGTGTCTGAGCCTCGGCCCGGAGGGTGTCGAGCAGTGCCCCGAGGATTGCCCCTCGGCGGTCGCCGAGTCCGCCGCGACCGATCCCCAGGACCGGCAGTGCGACGCGTCGGAGGGCGCGGCCGGCGGGCTTCTCGACGTCCGAAGAAGCGATATCCCTGAGAGTCTCCCGAAGTCTGCGGACGAGTTCGTCGTCGGTGAGCAGCTGCGCGTCGGCGACACTGAGGAACCACACGGGCTCGCCGGTTGCGCTGCGCCCGAACGGCGGCCGGGGCCAGTCCGCCGGTCGCGCGTGAACGGTGTCCCCGGCGACCGGCGACCAGTGCGATTCGACGACGAACGCAGAGTCTGTTGGGACGATGACGGCGTCGAAATCGAAGTTCTCGATCACGCCGTGTAGGACGAACAGATGCCCGGGGGCAGAGGGATTCTCAGACACGAGAAGACTCTAGAACGCCTCGGACAGCTGCCCTTCCCGCGGGACCGCTTCCTTCCCGCGGTGTCCGTTTCCTTCCCGCTCGC
>NZ_JSYC01000161.1:1649-6926 GCF_054823965.1 Gordonia sp. GN26
GCGGGGATCTCCCCGACGCGGGCTTCGACGTGTTCAAACCCCTGGACGGACTCTCGGCCGAAGCTCTGGTCAGCACGGCTGCGTACTCAGCGTCGATGAACGCCGCCAACACCTGCCGCACGCTGATCGCCGCCAGCCTGCTGCACGAACAGCGCGAAGAAGAATACCTACTGCGCCGCAGTGAGATCCACTCCGGACAAGCACGATCCGTCGACGACCTCCTCGACAAGACAGCCCAGGTGGTTGCCGGTACGGACCCGTATGAACAGTTCGGGCCCAACGGGTTCGAACAAGCCACCGCCGAACTCGGTGCCGCGCTGACCATCACCGCTGCGGAAGCCCGCGGCCTCATCCGCACCGGGGACGCCATGCGGTACCGGCTTCCGCTGACCGGCACCACCCTGGCATGCGGACGGATCGATCTGCGCCGGTTCATGATCGCACTCAATCGCACCGACTTCGTCGACGACGCCACCATGCCCATGGTGGACGCCGCGTTGGCCGAGGCAATCCTGGCGCGCGACCCCATGTCCACCACCCGGTTCACCGCACTGGTCGACCAGATCGTGCACAGGCAGGCACCGGAAGCGGTCAAGCGCCGCAACGACCAGGCCACCCGGGACCGCGGAGTCAACATCCGACCCGACCGCCACCAGCCCGGCCAGTCGCGCATCACCGGACACTTCCCCCACACCGATGCCGCCGCCCTCAACGCCCAGCTGACCGCCATGGCCACCGGCGTGCACACCGGCGACCCGCGCACCATGCCCCAGCGCCGTGCCGACGCCCTACTCGCCCTCGCCCACGGCAAGCAAACCCTGGACTGCCAGTGCCCCGACTGTGCACCCCCGCCGGCCGAGCAGAACCTCGACACCCCCGAACCCGCCGACGCGGCAACACCCGAACCCCAGCCCACCCCCGTTGCTGTACCGGGCGTAACCGACACCACCGCAACCGAACCCGACGACAACGCGCCGGTCCCGGAGCCGACCGGCGACTGCACATGCACCTGCACCAGTTGCCGCGCACCCCGACCGACCTATCACATCGTGGGCAACCTGACGACGCTGGTCGGGCTCGACAACGATCCCGGCATGCTCGACGGCCACGGGCTGATCGACGCCCACACCATGCGCCGACTCTTCGCCGACGCGGTCCACACCTTCATCCCCACCGGGGCGCGCACAGACCCGGCAGACGCCGACGCCCGGGCCGCGGCAGCCGCCAGCACCTACGTGCCGAGCAAGAAACTGCAAGCTCTCGTGCGGGCCGGCGAGCTGTGCTGCACCTTCCCCGGCTGCAACCAACCGGTGTGGACCGTCGACCTCGACCACACCCACCCATACGACCACCGCCACCCCGACCGCGGCGGAAAGACCCTCCAACACAACCTCAAACCGTTGTGCCGGTTCCACCACCGCATCAAAACCTTCGGCAGGTGGCGCGACTCCCAGGACGAGTACCTCGCCGTGTGGTTCGAAGCCCCCACCGGCCACACCTACCTGGGCAACCCGTACACCGGGCGAGACCTGTTCGCGTCGCTGAAGACCCAGCCACCCGATCATCCGGCGCGGCAACGACTCACCGACGAGCGCGCACACCGCACCGACACCCATCGTCGGCAACAAGCCGAATGGGACACCAACAACCCACCACCGTTCTGACACAGAACAAGTGAGTGGGCGGTTGACGGCCGGATTCGCGACGCCGACGGGGCTATTGCCTCCGCGGGAACGTGATTCTCGATGGGAGGCGCAACCCCCCACTACCGCCGATGCTCCGAGGGAGCGATCCCGTACCTCTTCCGGTAGGCGGCCGCGAACCGGCTCGGACTGGAAAAGCCCCATCGGGCAGCGACTTCGGCGACGGTTCCGGTGTCATCCGGGGAGAGCAGGTCGGCGCGCGCCCGACTCAGACGGATGTCGCGCAGCACCTGGGTGGGCGTGGCACCGACATGCTCGGCGAAGCCCTCCTGCAGTCTCCGGAGACTCGACCCACCGATCTCGGCCATGTCGGCCAGACGCCAGTCGCGAGCAGGATCGTCGTGCAGGGCATCGAGCACCCGCTTCACCATGCGCGGCCGCAGGCCTGTCCCAGCCTCTTCGGGCGAGACTGCGAGGATGAAGGCACTGCTGACCGCGCTCGCCAATTGCGGTCCGACGAGCGGATTGGCGAGTAGGTCGGCCGGCTCCCGCAGTTGCGCCGAGAGCGCACGGACGAGCGCGAACCACGACTGTTCGTCGGGCCCGGTGAGGTCGAGCTGGTGTGGGAGCAGCAGTTGCGACCTCAGCGGAGCCGCGCGGACGCGATCGGCCTCACGTTCGAGATACTCCGCGTCGAACTTCACCCCGACGACCTGGCAGTCGGCGGACCATCGGGTGATGAGCGACGGCCGGTCGGCGGTGAACACCGTGGCCTGACCGGCCTCCGACGTCGTGCGAACCGACCCAGCACGAGACTCGAGGACACCGCTGACGGGGATGTTGATCTCGTAGGCGTCGGGATAGTCGCAGGCTATGGAGACATCGGTCCCCCAGTTCAGCCGGCCGATGGTGACCGGCCCGAGGTCGACGGTCTGCAGGTTGAGTTCGAGTTGGTCGGGCGACGACAGCGCAGTCAGCTCATGCGGGAAGTACACCTGTTCGACGGCCCGGTGTGCCGCCTCCCAATCGCTGATCTTGGTGGTGCGCTGCGTCGACATGTCCTCTCGACCTCCAATCCCGCTCGAGCGCCGATCCCGCCGCACCCCCGGTGCGGCACCTGTGATTCAACCCTGTGCAGCAACCCACTCGCCAGGGGCCATGGAGACGTGCATCACAGCCGTCGCGCAATCGGTATCGATCCCGCGCATCGCGTATCGCCCCGGGGTCGATCCGTCCCTAACGTCTGCTCTCGCAACTCCCCGGCGACAGCTCGCCGATCAACCATCAACCGAGGTGAGGACGACCGATGACCAGCACCATCTCCTGGATCGACGACATCACGATGACCGAGCTCGAGCGCAATCCGTACCCGGTCTACGAGCGGTTGCGCGCAGAGGCTCCGCTGGCGTACGTGCCGGTGCTCGGCTCCTACGTCGCCACCACGGCCGAGATCTGCCGCGCCATCGCGACCAGCCCCGACTTCGAAGCCGTCATCACCAAGGCCGGCGGACGCACCTTCGGTCACCCCGCCGTGATCGGTGTCAACGGGCCGGTTCACGACGACCTCCGGTCGATGGTCGATCCCGCCCTGCAGCCACAGGAGGTCGACCGCTGGATCGACGATCTGGTCCGCCCGATCGCGCGCCGCTACCTGAGCGAATTCGAGGACACCGGGCGGGCCGAACTCATCGCCCGGTACTGCGAGCCGGTCAGCGTCCGCGCTCTCGGCGACCTTCTCGGCCTCCAGTCGGTCAGCTCGGACAAGTTGCGCGAGTGGTTCCACAAGCTGTCGGTCTCGTTCACCAACGCGGGCGTCGACGAGAACGGCGAGTTCACCAACCCCGAGGGCTTCGTCGAGGCCGACGCCGCCAAGGAGGAGATCCGCTCCATCGTCGACCCCCTGATCGACAACTGGATCGTCAATCCCGACGACAGCGCCATCTCCCACTGGCTGCACGACGGTATGCCCGAGGGGCAGACCCGCGACCGCGAGTACATCTACCCGACCCTCTACGTCTATCTCCTCGGCGCGATGCAGGAGCCCGGGCACGCGATGGGCTCGACGCTCGTCGGACTGTTCACGCGACCGGACCAGCTCGAGCAGGTCATCGACGAGCCCGCCCTGATCCCCCGCGCAATCTCGGAGGGCATGCGGTGGACCTCGCCGATCTGGTCGGCGACCGCCCGCATCGCCACGAAGGACGTGCAGGTGGCCGGCGTCGAACTCCCCGAGGGCTCGGTGGTCCTGATGTCCTACGGCTCTGCCAACCACGATCACTCCGTGTACGACGCGCCGTCGGAGTTCGACCTCACCCGACCCCCGCTGCCGCACCTGGCATTCGGCGCCGGCAACCACGCGTGTGCCGGTATCTACTTCGCCAACCAGGTCTGCCGCATCGGGCTCGAGGAACTACTCGAGGCAATCCCGAACCTCGAGCGCGACACCGGCTCCGACGTCGAGTTCTGGGGTTGGGGCTTCCGCGGCCCGACCTCGCTGCACACCACTTGGGAGGTGTGACCATGACGAGTGCGGAGCAGTTCACGATCAGCACCGGAAAGTCCTCGGTGTCGTGCGGACCTGATCAGAAGATGCTCGACGCGTTCCTGCGCAACGGAGTGTGGGTCCCGAACTCGTGCAACCAGGGAACGTGCGGCACCTGCAAGGTCCGCGTCGTACGCGGAAGCGTCGACCATCCGCCGGCCCCGGATTCGGTGCTCTCGGTTGCCGAGCAGGAACAGGGTTTCGTGTTGTCCTGCCAGACCACACCCGCCTCCGACGTGGACATCGAACCGCCCGCCGAGGACCCCGGCTCACCGCGCCACGTGCTTCGCGACATCGCCGGAACCGTTGGATCCGTGACGGAGATCGCCGCCGACACCGTGTCCGTGACGGTCCTCCTCGACCAGCCGCTGGAGTTCACGGCCGGCCAGTACGTCGAGCTGACGGTGCCGGAAACCACTGAGACACGGCCGTATTCGATGGCGAATCCGCCGAGCGAGCCCGACAAGCTCGAGTTCCACATCCGGCGGCAACCCGGCGGATTGGCGACTGAAGGATGGATCTTCCAGACCCTGGATGTCGGCGATCCCGTCACGATGTCCGGACCGTGGGGAGACTTCTGCTACGAACCGGACGAGTCCGAGGGCCTGGTCCTGCTCGCCGGTGGAACGGGCCTGGCCCCGCTGAAGGCGGTCGCCCGCGCGGCTCTCGAAGCCGACCCCGCCCGCGAAATCCACGTCTACCACGGGGTCCGTACCCGGGCCGAGCTCTACGACGTGGACTTCTGGGAGGGACTCGCGGCCACCCACCACGGGGTCCGGTACATCCCTTGCCTCAGTCGCGAACAATGGTCCGGGCGAACCGGTTACGTCGGTGACGCGATGATGGAGGACATTCCGTCGTGCCGCAACCACGCTGCCTACCTCTGCGGGCCGCCGGCGATGGTCGAGGCGGGGGTCAAGGCCCTCAAACGCCGCCGTATGTCGCCGCGTCGGATCAGGCGGGAGAAGTACACCCCCGCAGCCGGTCTCGTCCCGGCGTGAGCCGGCACGCTGCCCTTCCCGCGGGACCGCTTCCCTCCCGCGGTGTCCGTTTCCTTCCCGCTCGCCAGATCTGCCGAGCGGGAAGGAAACG
>NZ_JSYC01000162.1:0-3216 GCF_054823965.1 Gordonia sp. GN26
GCGCAGCAGCGGATGTGGTTCATCAACCAGCTCGACCCGGCCAGCGGTATGTACAACATCCCGGTGGTCCTTCGGATCAGCGGTGACCTCGACGTGGTGGCCTTGCGCGTCGCGGTGGGTGACGTCGTCGCCCGGCACGAGACGCTCCGGACGACGTTCCCGGACGCCGACGGCATACCGTTCCAGTTGGTGCACGAGGTCACCGAGATCCCCGAGCATCTCGACTGGCGACACATCGGTTCGGTCGCAGACATCGAGGCCGCGGTCTCGACCGGATTCGTGCTGAACCGGGAATGGCCTGTGCGAGTGCGCGTCTGGGAGACTGCGCCGGGGGAGCACGTCGTCGCGATGGTCATGCACCACATCGCCTCCGACGGTGAGTCGTTCGCGCCGCTGGTCTCCGATCTGGTGACTGCGTACCTCGCACGTTCGACCGGTGAGGCGCCGGTGTTCGCACCGCTCGAGGTGCAATACGCCGATTACGCCTTATGGCAGCGTGAGGTGCTCGGTTCGCCGGAGGACCCGGCGTCGGTGGTCGGCCGTCAGCTCGCCTACTGGACCAAGCAGCTCGGCGGTCTGCCGGATGTGCTCGAGCTGCCGACGGATCGGCCACGCCCGCAGACCGCGACCGGCCGGGGTGCACAGACCGCCTTCGACATCCCCGTCGATATCGCCGACGGCATCGCGAGACTTGCCGCGCAACGCGGCGTCACCCCGTACATGGTCGTGCACGCGGCCCTGGCCGTGGTTCTCGCCCGGTTGTCGGGTACTGACGATCTCGCCATCGGGTCGCCGTTCGCCGGCCGTGGCCAGCGTGAACTCGAACCGCTGGTCGGCATGTTCGTCAACACTCTCGTATTGCGTTCGCGCGTCGCCGGATCCGAGACCTTCGCGGAGATGCTCGCCGACGTCCGCGACACCGACCTGGCCGCGTTCGCGCACGCCGACGTCGCCTTCGAGTCGGTCGTCGAAGCGGTCGATCCGGTCCGTAGCGCTGCGTTCGCACCGCTGACCCAGGTGTGGCTGAGTGTCGAAGAGGGCGCCGGTCAGCAATCGGCCGAACTGCCCAACGGGCTGGTCGTCTCACCCGCCGACGAGGGCCCGACGCTCGCCAAGGTCGACCTCGGTTTCGGTGTATACACCGCGCCCGCGGGTGCACCCTGGTCGGGTTCGGTCACCTATGCGACCGATCTTTTCGACGAGTCGACGGTCCGCGCGACGGCCGACCGACTGATCCGGGTGCTGGCTGCGGCGGTCGCCGACCCCGACGTACTGGTCGGCGATATGGATCTGCTGGACCCCGTGGAGCGTTCGCAGATCGCGGACTGGTCGGGATCGGCAACCGATCGCGAGGCGGGGCTCGGGACAGGAACCATCGCCGATCTGGTGGAGAAGGTCGAGCCGTCGTTCATGCACGCCACCGCGGTGATCGACGGTGACCGCACCATCGACTACCGCGAGCTCACCGACCGCACCAATGCGCTTGCGCGACAGCTGATCAGCCTGGGCGTCGGTCCTGACGTGCCCGTGGCGATCTCGCTGCCGCGCTCGATGGAGATGGTGATCGCCTCGCACGCCGTGATCGCCGCCGGCGGTCATTTCGTCCCCGTGTCCGTCGACGCACCCGCCGAGCGGGTCCGCTACATTCTCGACGCAACCGGTGCCGACGTACTCGTGGTCTCGGCGCATGCGCGTGAGGCCGCCGACCGCGTCGAGCCGGGAAGCGTGACGATCGTCGAGGTGGACGGTTCGGCGCCCCTCACCGGCGACGCGTCGACCATCACCGATGCCGACCGCACCGCCTCGCTCCACGCCGACCACGCGATGTACACCATCTTCACCTCGGGTTCGACGGGTAAGCCGAAGGGCGTCACCGTGTCTCACCGTGCGGCGATGGCGATGTTGCATGCCGATCACCTCGACCACGAATTCACCCCGGCCGACGTGATCCTGGCGGTGCTCGACTTCACCTTCGACCCGTCGGTGCTCGACCTGTTCCGTCCGGTCATCAGTCAGGGCACGCTCGTCATCGTCGGACAAGGTCAGCAACGCGACCCATGGGCGTTGCGGGACTACGTCATCCGGCATCGCGTCACCTCGATCATGATGGTGCCGTCCATGCTCTCGCTGATGCTCGGCGAGCTGTCCGACGACGACTTCGCGGCGATGCGATCGGTGCGGACCGTGCAGCTCGGCGGCGAGGCGCTGCCTCCCGCCCTCGCCGACGCCATGCACCGGGTGTGGCCACAGGCCACCCTCCACAACCAGTACGGGCCCACCGAGACCGTCATCTACTCGACGATCGCCGAGGTCGGATCGGGACTGTCGACGGTGCCCATCGGCGCCCCGACCCCGCATGCCACCGCCCAGATCCTCGACTCGCGACTGCATCCGGTGCCGGTCGGCGTACCCGGCGAGCTGTACCTCGGCGGTATTCAGATAGCCCGCGGGTACATCGGCCGCCCGGGTCTGACCGCCGAACGATTCGTCGCGGACCCGAGCGGACCAGCCGGATCGCGCATGTACCGGACCGGCGACATCGTGCGTTGGCGCGCCGACGGTCAGATCGAATACCTCGGACGTGTCGACTTCCAGGTCAAACTCCGTGGCCAGCGAATCGAACTCGGCGAGATCGAGTCGGTGATCGCATCCACGCCAGGTGTCCGCGAGGTCGTCGTCACAGTCCTCGAGACCCCAACCGGCGCACAGAGTCTCGTCGCCTATGTCACCGCCGACGCCGACGTCACGGTGACCGCACTGCGTGACCACGCCGCCGAGCGGCTGCTCCCGTTCATGCGCCCGGGCTTGTGGACGCTGCTCGACGATATGCCGGTCAACGCGGCCGGCAAGGTCGATCGGGAGCGCTTGCCCGCACCGGATTTCGGCGGAGTCGACGTCGTCGCACCGGTCGGTGCCGACGAAGAAGCGGTCGCCGCGGTCTTCGCCGACATCCTCGGCATCGAGCAGGTCAGCGTCACCGAGTCCTTCTTCGATCTCGGCGGTACGTCCCTCAACGCGGCCCGATTGGCAGCGCGCGTGTCGGCTGCACTGGATGCCGAAGTCCGTGTCCGGGACGTGTTCGACGCGCCTTCCGTCCGTGAACTGGTCGAGGCCGTCGCGGGACGCAGCCCTGCGCTGCCGCCGATCGTTGCCGTCGAACCGCGGCCCGACCGGGTGCCGTTGTCGTTCGCGCAGCAGCGGATGTGGTTCATCAAC
>NZ_JSYC01000163.1:0-667 GCF_054823965.1 Gordonia sp. GN26
TCGTGTACTTGTGATGGATGTAGTTGTGGGTGTGCTTCCAGTGCGCCGACGGGTCGGTGTTGTCCCACTCCCACGTCGAGCTGTGCACCTCGGGATCGTTCATCCAGTCCCACTGCCCGTGCATCACGTTGTGCCCGAGCTCCATGTTCTCGACGATCTTCGCCACGCCGAGCGCACCCGCACCGGCCCACCAGAGCGACTTCTTGGTGGAACCGAAGAGCATCGCGCGTCCGGCCAGTTCGAGGCCGCGCTGGAAGCGGATGGTGTTGCGCAGGTAGCGGGCGTCACGCTCGCCACGGCTGGCCTCGACCTCCGCGCGGATCGCGTCGAGCTCGGCACCGAGCGCCGCGACGTCCGCCTCGGACAGATGTGCGTACTCGGGGATGTCCGTGATCGCCATACGTGTGGTCCCTTCGCAGGTGGGATGGGTCTCGGCGGGGGTCGACGACGACCTCTACACCGACCGGCTCACGCCGGATCTCCGACCCTTACGTTTCCGTAACTTACGCAAGCGTAGGTTACGTGGCGCGGGTGTGTCCAGCGGTGAGCCGCGGTGACGGCACGGATTTTCTGCGACGTTGGGGGTTTCGACAGGCTCAACCGGCGGGGGTCGAGCGCAACCGGCGGGGGGGTCGAGCGCAACCGGCGGGGGTCGAACGCAACCGGC
>NZ_JSYC01000047.1:0-15919 GCF_054823965.1 Gordonia sp. GN26
TCGCACCTGAAGGGAGCGAGGGGATGGCTCAGTAGGCAGAAGCGTTGTCCACCTTGAAGTGGTAGAGCTCGCGGGCCGATCCGTAGCGGGTGTAGGCGGTCAGATCGTCGTCGCCGTAACCTGCGGCTTTGAGTAGGCCGGCGAGCTCCTCGAGGTGCTCCTCGCGCATCGGCTTGGCGATGCAGTCGGCGCCCAGCGAGGCGACCTCGCCGCGGACGTAGATGCGGGTCTCATAGATGGAGTCGCCGAGGCCGTCACCGGCATTGCCGCGGATGACCAGGCGGCCGGCCTGTGCCATGAACGCGCTGTTGTGCCCGACGTTGCCGCCGACCACGATGTCGACGCCCTTCATCGAGATGCCGCAGCGTGCCGCGGCGTCACCCTCGACGACGAGCAGGCCGCCGTGTGCGGTGGCGCCGGCCGACTGCGAGGCGTTGCCCTTGACGATGACGCTGCCGCTCATCATGTTCTCGGCGACACCGGTGCCGGCGTTGCCGTTGATGGTGACCTCCGCCTGCTGATTCATGCCGGCGGCGTAGTAGCCGACGTGACCGTTGACGGTGATCTTGACCGGGGCGTTGACGCCGGCCGCGACGCTGTGGGCGCCGGCGGGGTTGTCGATGACGATCTCACCGGAGATGTCATCGTGGAGCGCCGAGTTGATCTCTCGCAGTGGGGTGTTCGCGAGATCGAAGTGGTGGTTGGGGCTCATCGTCTCAGCTTTCGCCGTGTCGGTGGGGGAGGTGGTGGGATCGAGCGTCCCGGGTTGTCCGAGGGTCCCTGGGTGCGGGAGTGTCACCGTGTCCATACGTAGACCACCTCGGGCTCGGGCTCCCAGATGCGGGCGTTCTCGACGCCGGGCAGCTTGGCGAGGGCGCGGTACTCGCTGGCGATCGCGACCCAGTCGTCGGTCTCTGCGATCACCGCGGGCTTGCAGGCGATGGCGTCGCGGACGACGGCGAAGGAGTCGCGATTGGAGACCACGAGGGTGTAGAAGCCGTCGAAGTTGGCGCACACCTCCTTGAGGGCGGTCTCGACGTCCTTGCCGGCGGCGAGCTGGTGGGCGACGAAGCGTGCGCCGACCTCGGTGTCGTTCTCGCTGTCGAATTCGACACCCTGGGCGCGCAATTCGCGTCGGATGGTGGCGTGGTTGGCGAACGAGCCGTTGTGCACCAGGCACTGCTCCGGACCCACGGCGTAGGGGTGGGCACCGGACGGGGTCACCGCCGACTCGGTGGCCATGCGGGTGTGGCCGACGCCCTGCCAGCCGGAAGCGGTTGCCAGGCACCAGGATTCGGTGAGGTCGCGCGGTGCGCCGACACCCTTGAGGACGGTGAGGTCCGAGCCGAAGCCGGCGACCAGCGCGTCCGGGTAGGCGGCACGGGCCGCGCCGAGGAGCTCTTCGGCGCCGACCGGGGCCGACGCGACCAGCGTGGCATCGACGAGCTGGGCGGCGACGGGCACACCGAGCGCCGCGCCCAGGGTCGACGAGAGCTCGTCGGGCAGGACGTCGAGTTCGAGCAGCGAGACGCAGCCGTGGCCGGGAGGCGCCCACTCGGGGTTGCCGTACACCGCGATACCGGCCGAGTCCGCGCCGCGATCCTGCATTTCACCGAGCATCTCGGCGAGCATGGCGCCGAGCCGGGGATGAAGATCGGGATTACGCAGATGCAATCCGACGATTCCGCACATTGTCGAATCCTTTACGTCGAAGGGGGAGTTGGGATGTGGTTCGATCCACGCGGCCGGGTTCGGCCGCGTCAGAAGGCGGTGAGGTACTGGTCGACTTCCCACGGGGAGACCGCGGCGTGCCAGTTGAAGAACTCCTCGCGCTTGAGGTTCGAAAAGTAGGTCGACACCTTGCCCTGGTCCTCGGGCCAGTCCTGGGGGAGTGCTGCGTCGAGCGCGCCCGCGACGACGGCGTCGGCCTCGAAGGCCTCGACCGCGTGCAACAGGGTGAGGGGCAGTTCGGCGATGTGGCTGGGTGCACCGCCGACGGCGCCGGGGTCGAGGCTCCGCTTGATGCCGTCGAGGCCGGCACCGAGCAACGCGGCTGCGGCCAGGTACGGGTTGGCCGATCCGTCGCCGCCGCGGAGTTCCACGCGCTGATCGTCGGGAACCCGGATGTAGTGGGTCCGGTCGTTGCCGCCGTAGGTGGCCTTGCGTGGCGCCCAGGACGCACCCGAGCGGGTGGCGGTGGCACCGGTTCGCTTGTAGGAGTTGACGGTCGGTGCGATCACGGCCTGCAGTGCCGGCGCGTGCTCGAGGATCCCGCCGATGAACCCGTAGGCGGTGTCGGACAGACCGAGTCCGCGGTCGTCTTCGCTGACCTGCGGGAAGGCCGGCTCCCCACCCTTGGTGAGCGACAGGTGGAAGTGGAGTCCCGAGCCGGTCCGGTCGGCGAACGGCTTCGGCATGAAGGTGGCGATCATGCCCTTCTCCGCGGCCATGGCCGAGAGGAGGTAGCGGAGGGTGACGACCCGGTCGGCGGTGGTGAGCGCGTCGGCGTACTTGAAGTTCTGCTCGAACTGGCCGTTGCCGTCCTCGTGGTCGTTGGCGTAGTTGCTCCAACCCAGCTGGTTCATGGCAGTGGACACCGCGGTGAGGTGTTCGTACATGCGGGTGAGTCCGCGGACGTCGTAGCAGGGTTGGTCGGAGTCGTCCGCGGCGTCAGCGGTGACGAGCGAACCGTCATCGGCCCGCTTGAGCAGGAAGTATTCGACCTCGGCACCCACCCACGGCTCGAAGCCGGCGTCGGCGGTCTGAGCGATGAGGGTCTTGAGGATGTTGCGCGGGGCGAACGGCCACGGCTGGCCCTCGACGTGCGGATCGCACTGGACGACGGCGAGGCCTTCCTTGATGAACGGGATCGGAAGGAAGGAATTGACGTCGGGGATCGCGATGAGGTCGGGGTCCTTGGGCTCCTGGCCGATGGCACCGGCCGCGTATCCGGCGAAACCGACTCCCTCCGTGGCGAGTTCGTCGACCGCCTCGACCGGCACCAGCTTGGCGCACGGCTTGCCGCGGAGGTCGACGAACATGGCGAGGATGAACTTGGTGCCGTTGGCCGCACAAAGCTCGGCGAGAGTGCTGGTGTCGGTCGCTGCGTTGGTGGTGGTCATGATGCGCTCCGGGGGTCGACTGTAGGTGTGGCCTGTCGGGATGTCCACTCGCGTGAATCAATGTCTACCGTTAGTAGACCGACCGTTTGTTTCCCCGCTGTTTCCGCCCGGTGAGCGGTCGGTGTCGTTTCGGCGCCTCGTGTGACGCGACGAAAAAGACCCGGGGACCACCGTTCTCACAGTGGGCCCCGGGCCGTTGTTCACTTTCTCTGCGCGGTCAGACCTGCGCAGGTGGAGTCGAGGAAGGCATCGACTTCTCCACCGATTCGGCAGCTGCCGACGGCAACAGGGAGGCCAGGCCGCCGCCCGGGTGACCGACGCTCGCACTGGGGATCTCGTAGGCGGTCTCGGCGTGCAGGACGGTGTCGAGGCCGACCATCTCGGTTTCGTCGTCGACGCGGATACCCATGACCTTGTCGAGCCCCTTCGCGATGAGCCAGGTCATCACGAACGAGTAGGTGCAGGTGATCGCGATACCGGCGAGCTCACGCCAGATGATGTCGGGGTCACCGCCGAACAGGACGCCCTGGACGCCGGCCGGAGCGACATCGGTGGCGAACAGGATGATGCAGAAGGTACCGACGATGCCGCCGATGCCGTGCACGGCGAAGGCGTCGAGCGTCTCGTCGACCTTCAGCTTCGACTTGAAGCTGAGCAGGAAGGCGACGACCGCGGCGGCGAAGATGCCGACGAGCAGGGCACCGAGCGGGGCCATGCTGCTGGCTGCCGGGGTGATGCCGACCAGACCTGCGACGACGCCGGTGATGATGCCCAGCGAGGTGACATGACCTTCACGCCACTTCTCGATGATCGCGAAGCCGATCATGCCGGCGGAACCGGCGAGCAGGGTGTTCAGGATGACCGACTGGGCGAGGAAGTTGGCGCCGAGGGCACAGCTGCCGTTGAAGCCGAACCAGCCGAAGAACAGGATGCCGCCACCGAGCATCGTCATCGGCACGTTGTGCGGACGCTCCATGCGTCGCTTGCGGGCACCGAGCACGACGGCGAGTGCGAGAGCGGCGACGCCGGAGTTCATGTGGACCGCGGTTCCGCCTGCGTAGTCGACGATCTCGAGCTTGTTCAGCAGGAAGCCGCCTTTGTAGTCGTCGTCGACGTCAGCCGAGAAGACCCAGTGGGCGAGGGGGAAGTACACCACCAGCAGCCAGATCGGCGCGAAGACCAGCCACGCCGAGAACTTCATGCGGCCGGCGGCACCACTGGCCACGATGGCGATGGTGATGGCGGCGAACAGGATGAACCAGGCCGCGAAGTACAGCGTCTGGGTCGCCCCCGATGCGTCGTCGGTCAGCCAGTTGGTCAGGCCGATGAAGTCGGTCGGGTTGCCGATGAGGCCCCAACCGCCCACCGACGGGCCGGACACCAGTCCGTAGCCGATGACGACATAGAGCACAGCGGTGATGCCGAGAGTGGAGATGACCATCGACATGATGTTCAGGACGTTCTTCGAGCCGACCATGCCGCCGTAGAAGAAGGCGAGGCCGGGGAACATCAACAGGACGAAGACGAAGGCCGCCAGCATCCAGGCCAGGTCGGCGTTAGCCGCGAGTATCGGTTCCATGGGCGATCTTTCGGTTCGGAGACTCTGAGGTCCGGGTTACTTGCACCAGCAGCTCACGGGCGTCGTTGACCGCGTAGATAGGCGACGACGTTGTCGCGATAGTCGAGGAATCCCTTGTAGGCGGCGATGTCCTCACCGAGTGTCTCGATGACGGTCGCCAACTGGTCGGCCCACTCGGGTATTCGTTTCACGTCCTCCAGCGAGGCCATGAATGTCCGGATATTGAACGTCACGGCACCAGACATCGGCAACCGGACGAAGTGTTCCAGCTCGATTCGCAGGCGCGCCCTGGCGAAATCGCCGTCGGCGACCATGCCCGGGACGTCACCCGCCCAGGCCGGCAGCTCCTCGAGACTGACATCGAGCTTGTGCGAATCCGACGCCGAGAGAGTCCAGTTCACCCTGCGGTACACCTGATCCGCGGGTAGCCTGCGCAGGAACTGTTCGGCGCGGGCGACGATGCCCTCGCGAAGCATGCGCGGGACCGGGGCGTGGATCTCGTACATGTCCATACCGACGTCGAAGGAGACCGACCACGCCGCGGCGAAGGTCACCACACCGGCGTCGAAGTACAGGTGCCCGTCGCGTTCGGTGACGAGCAGGAGGTCGTCGGGCACTTCGCGCGCCAGGAACTCCATGGGCCCGTAGGGCAGGGAGTCGGGGTCGCCGAGCACGAATTCCTGGTCGGTGCCGAGGATCTCGTTGCGCCAGTGGAACCGGCCGTCGCCGTACTCGTCGAGGTGCATGAGGCCGGGATACGAGATGCCGAGGTCGCGCAGGTAGTAGAGCAGCAGGTCCCAGCAGGCGACCTCCATGCCGGCACGGACCCGCACGCGTGACGGGTCGTTGTCGAGGATCCGCCGGCGTTCGGCCATCATCGCCGGGTACTCGGCACCGCCGAGATCGACCAGGTGCCTTCCCCATTCGCCGCCGCGGGTGCGGCGCGGGATGCGGGCGGGTTCGACGTTGACGCTGTAGGAGAACTCCTCGAGGTCGTCGGGGAACGGCCACGGGAGGTTGGACAGGTGGTCCACCGGGCCGGACAGGTACTCGCGGGCCGATGCGGATGGGATCGCTTCTGTGGTCACAGGTCCACCTCGATGTTCTGGCCCCGGGAGACACAGCACAGCATCGCGTCACCGAGTGCCTTCTCCTCGTCGGACAGGACGAGGTCGCGATGCTCGATGGTGCCTCCACGCACGGGGATTCGACATTCGCCGCACACACCCTGGCGGCACAGGTTGGGCACCTCGACACCGCTGTCGAGGAGACGTTGGAGCAGTGACACCCCGGCCGGGACGTCGATCCGGGCGCCGGTCGAGGAGAGCGTCACGGTGAGCGGGTCGCCGGGCTCCTGATCGGGTGCGGCGAATCGTTCGAGATGGACCCGCGCCGTGGGCCATCCGGCCTGCGCGGCGAGCTCGGTGTAGGTGTCGAGCAGGGTGGCCGGTCCGCATGCGTAGGCGTGGGTCCCGAGCGGCTGCGACCGGAATCTCTCGGCGAGCAGTTCCGTCGTGGCGTCGATCCCCGACACCTCGTGCAGGGTGACGTCGGGTTGCTGCGCGAGCGCACGGAGATCGTCGAGGTGGGCTCCGCAGCCGGGCCGGTAGGAGTAGACGATGTCGACACGACGCCCCTCGCGCGCCAGCGCCCGGGCGTGCGACAAGACCGGTGTGACCCCGATACCGCCGGCCACCAGCAGCGCTCCCCGCTGGTCGAGGACCGGCGCGAACATCGACCGGGGACCCTCCACCTCGACGATCGAATCCTCGGTGAGGTTGTCGTGCAACCAATCCGAGCCGCCGCCGGCGCCGCGGCGCAGGACCGAGATGCCGTAGGTGTTGGGGAACATGCCGTCGTCGACGAGCGAGTAGGCGTTGCGGTGTTCGCCTGCGGTGACGATGAGGTGGCTACCCGGTTGATAGGGCGTCAGGACCTGCGGTGCATCGACGGGGGGCGCGAACCGGAAGTGTGTGATGTCCTCGGTCAGTTGGCGGACGGCGACGACGCGCATCGGCCTCGTCGACGTCGTGTAACCCGGGTGCAGGTGTGCGGGGATGGCTGCTGCCGTCATGCATCACCCCCCGCGGCTGACGCCAGGAAGCTGCCCATCGTCGGCGAATGGTGTTCGTGGACCTCGAGATCCCGGGCACAACCGGGACACGTGACGATCCCGCCGGCGCGCCCCTCGACGCGGAAGGTGGTGCGGCAGTGCGCACAGTAGAGCGGCAGATCGCGGGTGTGGACGACGAAGGACGACAGCTCAGCGGGGACGGCTCCGGCTTCGCGCGCGATCGCCAGGGCGGTCATCACGTCGTATTGGCCACCGGTGACGAGGACGCGGGTGCCGGTGAGGGCTTCGCCGAGTGCGGCGTCGAGGGCCGCACGATCCTGCTCGTCGGTGAGGGTGTCGAGCACGAGCAGCCGGGTGGCGCCGACGGCCTCGGCCGCCGCGACCCAGTTGCGGGACACGTGCGCGGTCGCGGCGTCATCGCCGATGGCGACCACGAGGAAGGCGGCCCCGGTGGTGTCGACCGCCGGGGGACTGGTCGGCCAGACCGGCATGCCCGGGCCGGTCGGTGCCGGTGTGGTCGGGGCCGGGGTCGGCGCGGCATCGCGCAACCACTGGGCCGCGCGATCCCGGTACTTGATGATGCCCTTGTAATCGGCCATGTCCTCGGGCAATTCGGCCAGGACCTCGGCAGTACGACGCCGCCACGGGTCGACGGTGGCCAGCTGTTCCAGGGGGATCATGTAGGTGCGGATCAGGAACATGACCGCACCCGAGTCGGGCAGGCGGATCAGGTGTTGCACCTCGACGCGCAGATGGACGCGTCGACCGAACTCGGCGTCGTCGACGAGCTGGATGCTCTCGCGGTCGGGGCCCCACTCGGGGTAGAGCTCCGTCGAGACGTCGAGGCGGCGATCGATGGTGAGTGTCCAGTTGGTCCGCCGGTAGGGCTGGTGCGGTTGGAGGCGCTTGAGGAACTCGTGGGCCCGGGTGATGACGCCTTCCCTGCGGATCCGCGGGACGGGCCCGTGGATCTCGAGGAAGCTCATGCCGACGTCGAAGCCGAAACTCCAGTCGGCCGCGAAGGTCACCACGCCGGCGTCGACGAAGAGCTCGTCGTTGCGCTGGTCGAGGAGGGCGATGTCCTCCTGGACCTGAGAGGTGATGTAGCGCAACGGTTCGTCGGGGAGGGTGGTCTCGTCGCCGTAGCGGAAGTGTTGTTCGATCCCGAGGATGCCGTTGCGCCACAACCATTCGTCGGGCCCCGTGGAGCGCAGCTGCATCTGCTCCGGATACGCGGCGCCGAGTTCGCGCATGAGGGTGAACATCGCATCCCACGCCGCGGGGACCATGTGGGGGAGTACCGCGTGGCGGGTCGGGTCGGCGGCGAGGATCACCGCGCGCTGATCGAGTTCCGCGCGGTACTCGGCGTCGATGTCGACCACGGCGGTGCCCCACTGACCCGCGGGCGTCGTGACGGGTTGCTCGGCCGGTTCCACGTTGGTGCTGTAGCGGTACCGGTCTTCGAGGAAGGGGAACGGGAAGCCGGCGATCAGGTCGGTCCCCGCCGCGGTCTTCGTGGCTGTGTTGTCGAGAGTGCCTGTCACAGGGGAACCTCCAGGGTGCAGCCGTCGGTGGCGCGCGAGACGCACGGCATGATGGCGTCACCGGCGGACTTCTCCTCGGCACTGAGGTAGAGATCGCGGTGGATGGGTGATCCGCCGGACAGGGGGATGCGACATTCGCCGCACACGCCCTGCCGGCACAGATTCGGGACCTCGACGCCCACTTCTTCCAAGGCCTCGAGCATGCTCGTCCCCGACGGGACGTCGATGCTCCGGCCGGATTCGGTGAGCTCGACACGGAACGGGTCACCGGCATCGAGTGCGTCGATGCCGAAGCGTTCGAAGTGTATTCGGGACTCGGGCCAGCCGGCCGCGATCGCCGCACCGACGACGGCGTCGATCATCGCCGACGGTCCGCAGACGTACAGGTGGGTGCCGACCGGCTGGGCACGGAGCGATTCATCGAGGCGCTCGGTGAACGAGAGACGGTCGGTGAACAGTTCGGCACGGGCCCGGGCGAGCGCCGTGACGTCGTCGAGGTGGGCGGCGGCCTCCTCGCGGAACACGTACAGCAACTGCACGTCGCGTCCCCAACGCACGGCGGCCCGCAGGTGGGACACCATGGGGGTGATCCCGATCCCGCCGGCGACCAGCAGGTGTCTGCGGGCGCGGGCGATCGGCGCGAAGGCACTACGGGGAAGCCCGACGGTCAACAGGTCTCCGACGACGAGTGCTTCGTGCAGCCAGCGGGATCCGCCGTTGCCGTCGTCGACCTTGAGGACCGAGATCGAATACTGCGTGGGATGGGTGCCGTCGCCGGTCAGGCTGTAGGCATTGGTGTGCTCACCCGCGTGCACCACCAGATGGCTGCCGGGTACGAAACCGGGGAGTGCGCGGCCGTCCGGGTCGGCGAGCGTGATGCTGCGGATGCCGGCGACGGTGGCGTCGATCGCGACCACGACGAGTTGCATCGTGGGCAGCCTGTCGACGCGGGTCTGCACCGCGGTACCGGACGAACCGGGTTCTGCGACGGTGATGCTCACAGTTCGACCTCCTCACCGGTGGACAGGGGTTGCGCGGTCTCGGCGTCGACCATGAAGCCCAGGTACTGACCCGTTCGACGGGATACGTGGTGGTAGACGAGCAGGTCGCGACGACAACCGGCACAGGGGACGACGTCATCGATCGCTACTCGGGCGCGGGTCACCGACCGGCAGTGTGAGCAGAAGACGTCGGCTTCGGTTCGATTGTCGGAATCGGTTGTCAGGACCATGATCTCGTCGTCCTCGAGTCCGGCGTTCACGGCGACGGCGCGCAGCCGCAGTGCCGAACCCGTGTCGGCGACGATCCATACCCGGACGCCGACGGTGGCCTCGGCGAGCGCCGTGGCGAGCAGGTCGGCGGCGGTGTCGGCATCGCCGTGGATTCGGGTGGTGGCCTGCGGCGGGCACTGGGCTTCCCAGCGGCCCAGTGCGTCGGCGACGTCCCCGACACCGACCAGCAGGTAGGAACTGCCGGTCGCCGTGGGGATTGTCGTCTCGGCCAGGTCACCAGGTCGCGCCCACACCGGCACGCTGGAGTACGCGATCTGCGACATGACGGTGGATCAGAGCAGGGTGGCGTCGCGCTGCCCGGTGTAGAAGGCGAGCGCATAGTCGGGGGTGCTGAAGTAGATCTTCGAACCCTTCGGGAAGAAGATGGCGTCCTTCGCCTTGGCGACGATCTTCTGCCCGGTCTCCTTGTTCTCCAACAGGAACTCGCCCTCGAGCACGACCTTCATCTCGTCGTATTCGTACTCGTAGTAGAGCGGCTCGTCGGTGTGACGGAGTTCGAAGTAACCGCTGCACATCGGACTGCCGTCGGGGTTCTCGTAGACGTCACCGATGAAGCCCTCGGTGCCCGGGTACTCGGTCTCCGGCATCTTCGGCAGGTTCTTCCAGGCGTCGCTGGTCACCCGGAACTCCAACGCCTTGGCACTCTCGATCGTCACGATGCTCCTCCATGCTCACTCGGGCGCTACGCGCTCGTCGGGGTACATGTGCGGCGTCCTCGAGCCATCGGGTTGGTGATGACTCTTCGTAGTGGACGCTGACCCCTGTCATGAAACAAGTGGCGTGTTTCAGCAGTGTGACGGCTTTGTAATGGTGTGCTACGCGCCGGTTGTCGCGTCGACGCTCGGCTTCCGACGTGCGAACCGGGAGTCGAGGGCCGAGTAGCTGCGATGCCACAACCACTCCAGCGGGCCCCGTTCGAACCTGGTCAGCCAGGCGCGCGACGCGAACATCAAGAGGGCGGAGATACCCACGAAGAGAAGAACGGTCACCGGGACGACCGTCTGTGGGTCGAGGCGCTGCGCGAGCCCGAATCCCCAGCCGTAGCAGACCGCACCCGCCACCATGTTCTGGAAGACGTAGCAGCTCAGTGCCGTTCGGCCGATCGGGGTGACCGCACGACCCCATCGACCCGGGGATCGTCCTTTGGCGTAGAGGCCGGCGATCCAGGCCAGCAGCCCCAGCGCGACGACGGGCGCCGTACCGTAGCGGCCGAGGACCAGGCCGGCGTCGCCGCCGGCCATGCCCAGGGCGAGGTCGAGGGGCAGGGCGACACCCAGCCCGACGACCAACAGCCGCCGACGCAGCTTCTCACCGCGCGGCTCGAGCACCCCCGCTCGCAGCAGGGCCGCGCCCGCCAGGAACAGGGCGATCGA
Organism: Gordonia sp. GN26; assembly: GCF_054823965.1. Taxonomy (NCBI): domain Bacteria; kingdom Bacillati; phylum Actinomycetota; class Actinomycetes; order Mycobacteriales; family Gordoniaceae; genus Gordonia; species Gordonia sp. GN26. Next base: position 10,985 of record NZ_JSYC01000047.1, read on the forward strand.
CATCGGCAGGATGAAGATCACCTCGGCACGGAACAACCCCATGTTCTCGGCGCGGAAGACGACCAGGTCGAGAAAGCTGCTGTCCGCGTATGGATTCGGGTCGAGCGTTGAACCGTTCCCGGTGGGAGCCGAGGCGAGGGCCCAGACCAGCACCCCGAGCAGCGCGATATGGGTCGTGACCGCGATGCCGAGCGCGACGTACTGCCGCCGCAGCCGCATCGACAGCAGATACGCGACGATGATCCCGGTGACGGCGTACCCCATGAGGACATCGAACTCGGTGAACAGGAAGTAGTTGACCAGTCCGTCGACGAAGAGCAGCGCACCGCGGATGTAGTACCGGCCGGGCCAGGGTTGTCCGCGTCGGATCGCCGATCGCTGCTGAACCGCCAGGCCGATCCCGAACATGATGGTGAGCAGGCCCAGGAACTTGCCCTGGGCGAGTTGCTGCAGGAGACCCTCGATCGGTTCCCACATTCCCGACGCCCCGTGCGCCCCCTGGATGTAGCCGATGAGCCCTTCCGGATTCGTGAAGATCCAGATGTTGGTGGCGAGGGTTCCCAGGATGGCGATGCCACGAAGGACATCAAGTGAGGCGTACCGGTTGGCCATTGCGGGTCTCCAGACAAGTTTGGTGACACGACTGTGCTAGTACAGGTGTCCGCCAAGGTAGCACAGGTGTACTAGCATGAGTCAATGCCCAAACTGATCGACCGCGACGAGCGACGTGCCGAGATCGCCGAGGCGCTGTGGCGGATCGTCCTGCGTGAAGGGGTTTCCGGCGTGTCGGTCCGCGAGGTCGCGGGTGAGGCGGGCATCTCCGTGGGCTCCCTGCGCCACGTCTTCGCCGACAAGTCCGAGCTACTCGAGTTCTCGATGCGGCTGATCTACGAACGTGTGGCGGAGCGGGTGAGGACGCACGGACGCGTCCGCGATCCGCTACGTCGGGCCGAAGCGATCCTCGCCGAGCTACTCCCTATGGATGACAACCGCCGCGTCGAGATGCACGTGAACCTGGCGCTGTTGACCGAGTCCGTCGCCCATCCGGGATTGGCCCAGGCGGCCCGCGAGGCGTTCGACGGGCTCCGAGGCCTCTGCGCCGCCGTTCTGACCGAACTCCGCGACCAGAAAGTTGTCGCCACCAGCGTCGACGTCGACAGCGAGGCCGTCCGCCTGCACGCACTGATCGATGGGTTGGCCATGCACCTGCTGCTGGACGGCAGCGACTCACCGGCCCGTGCGCGACGTGCGCTCCGCGACCACCTGCACGGGTTGCGGGCCACCTGACGCGTCGTCGATTCGACGTCGTCGGGTGCGTCGTGGTCGCTACGCTGGACCTGGTCGCGGCCGTGATGCCGCGACGGCCGTCGAGTCCAGGAGCACACCGTGAGCAGCGAACCGCGCAGCCCTCTGAAGCGGGAGGCTCTCTGGACCACCGTCTTCGGGGTCCTGTACGCCGTGTGCATGGTCTGGCTCACCGTCGTCTGGTGGCTCGACGGCCGGTGGTGGTGGGTTGCGGTAGGTGTGGTCGCGATCGTGTTGGGGCTGACGGCGACCGTCATGCAGGTGCGAGCCCAGACGCATTGACTTTCGCTCCCATGATCCGCTGCCGCTCAAGAGAATCCGGTGAGCGGAAACGGATGGCGTGAGCGCTTCTCGCGGCTAGTGCTGCCGGTAATCGAGCAATCCGGACCAGAACTCGTCGGGAATCACGTCACCGGCACGCAGCACAAGGGCGAGTCCGGCCGCCATGAACGCCCCGAGGAGTCCGAGCCACAACCCGGCCAGTGAGATCACGACCCAGGCGACGGTTACCGCGAACGGCCAGGGGTCGAGGATCAGCAGGAGCGGGGCGAAGAAGAAGCCGGCCCCGATGAACCACGACGAGAGCGCCCGGTCGCATCGCGCCACGGCCACCAACCAGCGCGGGGTCGAGGCGGTGGGGGTCGCGCCCAGTGGGGGTCTCCGGTTCCGGTGAATGGTCGAGTCGGTGGTCATCGGACACCTCCTGAGACGGATTGCCGTGACCCCAGAATCCGCCTCCGACGCCGAAAGAGCCACTACCTGCGAGGTAGTGACCTCGAGCGGTCCTGATCACCGGAACCGCTCGGCCGCCGCCTCGATCCGGGTGTGCATCGCCGCCCAGTACCCCGGGTCGGCGGGCCGCTCCTCGGCCGGCAGGCGTCCGGTCGATCCGTCCACGAGTTCGCGGAGAATGTCGGCGTGGCCCGCGTGACGGGAGGTCTCCGCGATCATGTGGACCAGGATCTGCCGCAGGGTGACGTGTCGCCGCTCGGGAGGCCAGGGCGCCACTTCACCGGTTGCGTCCAACTCGAGTTCCCGGATCGTCCGGTCGGCATGTGCACAGGCGCGGCGGTAGAGGTCGAGAATCTCATTGCGGGTCTCGTCCGGTTGCGCCCACATGTCGACATCGGGGACCTCGCTCGACAACCAGGCCGGCGGATCGGGGAACGGCCGGCCGAAAACCGCGCCGAAGTAACCGATCTCGCAGCCCGACAGGTGCTTGACCAATCCCAGCAGATTGGTGCCGTGCGGGGTCAGCGGACGTCGGGTCTGATATTCGGAGAGCCCGTCGAGTTTCCACACCATGACCGACCGGGCGTCGGCCAGGTACCGACGCAGCGTCTCCTTCTGGCTCATCTGATCTCCCGATCGCCGAGATGCCGATGGATGTTCCGTCGACCACGGTAACCCGCGGAGGTGTCGTGATCAGTCGAGCCAGTCGAGCACCGACGCCGCGGTCCAGCTCTGCTGCATGCTGCCGAGCGGTTCGCCGGTGAACGGTTCGTAGTACTCGGCGAACGAGCCGTCGGTTGCCTGGCGCAGACCCTCCTCCCGGAGGCGCGCCGACCGTTCGGTCCAGCCACGGCGCGCGAACGCCCAACTGAACAGCCAGGTCATGACCGGCCACACCGGGCCGCGCCAGTACTCGCGGGGTCGGAAGTCGGCCGAGATGGGCGACGTCGACGGCGGGACGGCGTAGCGGAGGTCGGGGTGGCCGCAGAAGCGCGGACCGTCGAAAAGCCGGAGGAGAGCGCGTTCCCGGTCGCGGGGGAGTCCACCGCAGATGAGCGGTGCGAACGCCGCGATAGTCTCGGTGGTGATCCACGAGTTGGCTCGGAGGTCGAAATCCCGTGCGGCACCGTTGCGGTCGTTGGCGGCGGCGACGACGCCGGCGCGGAACCGGTCGGCCCAGGCACGCAGATCGCGAACGTCGGCCAGCGGCTTGGAGTAATCCTCGCCGATCGTCGCGAGCACATCACAGGCCACCGCGAAGATCGCGCTGACGAAGACGTCCTCGACGGCGAAACTCATGACGTTCGGCAACACCTCGTCGTCGTAGTTCGCCCGCTTCATCTGCTCGACCAGCCAGATGTACCGGTCGTACTCGAGGTCGGTGGGCCGCATCGACAGATCGGTGACGTGGTCGAGATCGGCGCGCTGATACGGCGGAAGATCGAGCCCGGGAACGACATTCGCATACGCCGAATCCCACCGCGGCGAGTTGTCCATACCGGATTCCCAGCCGTGGAAGATGGTGATCCGGCCGCGCCCCATGGGATCCCGGGCATGGGCCAGCCAGCGATGCCACCGCACGAGCGAACTCCAGCGGCGGTCGATGAACTCGTTGGCCACCGCCCGCGTCGTGCGACCGTGGCGTCGGGAATGGTCGAGGATGCGCTGCACCGCGATCGCGTGGACCGGTGGCTGCGTGATGCCCGAGGTGTCCGGGAAGTCGGGGGCGCACTCGGCGAGTCGTGCGCACTCCCAGCGGGCCGGGCCGGGGAAGTATCCGTCACGGCCGTTGGCGAACACGATGTGCGGGATCATGCCGTTGCGCCACTGGGCCGAGAGCAGGGTGTCCATCTCGATCACCGCACGCTCGACGGACAGCGGTGCGAGACCGACGGTCACGAACGCGGCGTCCCAGCTCCACATGTGCGGGTACAGCTTCGGCGCCGCACTGGTCATGGTGCCCAGGTCGTTGCCGCGCAGCAGATAAGCGGCACGTGCCGACAGCTGCGTTGGGGTGAATCCGTACCTGGCCACGCCGACGATTGTGCCCCGCGGCGAGCGCGTCTGCTCACCGAGGTGGGCTCGATACGCAGCGTCCTCGCTCCGTCCGGGCGTCGCCGCTCGGCCGACGGAGGGGTGGTGGGCAGAGCGATGTCGCCATCCGGGTCGCCGCAGTAGGGTTGGCAGAGTGCCCACCGCATTGATCACCGGGGCCAGTCGCGGCCTCGGCGCCCAGATCGCCCGACAGCTCGCCCCCACGCATGACCTGTTGCTGGGCGGCCGCCCCTCGCCCGAACTCGACCACCTCGCCACGGAACTCGACGGCGCGAGCACCTTCGCCGTCGAACTGACCGACTACGACGAGGTCGCCGCCGCGGTCGAGACCATCAGCGAACTCGACGTGCTGGTCCACAACGCCGGCGTCGGCAGCAGCCTCGAGCACGTCTCGGACACCCCGGTCGAGGAATGGCATCACGTCCTCGAGGTGAACCTCGTGGCGGTCGCCGAACTGACGCGGCTCCTCCTGCCTGCGCTTCGGCAAGCAGGAGGGCACGTCGTCTTCGTGAACTCGGGCGCCGGGCGGTCGGCCAAGCCACGCTGGGCGCCCTATGCGGCAAGCAAGTTCGGCCTGCGCGCACTCGCCGATTCCCTACGCGCCGAGGAGCCGACGCTCCGGGTCACGTCGGTCTACCCCGGACGCATCGACACCGACATGCAGCGCGAGCTGGTCGCCATCGAGGGCCGGGACTACGACGCCTCGCAGTTCCTGCGCCCGGAGTCGGTCGCCGCTGCGGTCGTACACGCCATCCAGACCCCGGCCGACGCCCATCCGCAGGACATCGTGCTGCGGCCGACGGGCCGGGGTTGACCCTTCGAGGCTCGCTCCGCTCGCACCTC